>WRIQ01000114.1 GCA_009782655.1 Prolixibacteraceae bacterium | reverse complement strand
AAATATATTTTCCAACCTGAAACCGGCTGGCAGCAGCGTTGTCGGGATTGGTGCGCCGTATCACCGCTCTGATGCGGCAAAGCAGTTCGTCCTCGTCAAACGGTTTGGTGATGTAATCGTCGGCGCCGATATCGTAACCTTCCAGTTTGTCGGTTTTCATCGAGCGGGCGGTGAGAAAAATAACCGGTACATTCCGGTTGAAAGCCTTGATGTTTCTGGCCAGATTGAATCCGTCGAGCCGGGGTAGCATCACATCCAGAATGCAAAAGTTGAAATTCCCCGATTTGAAGCCTTTCAGCGCCGATTCGCCGTCGCGGAAAAGCTCGACGTGGTAGCCGTCGCTTTCCAGAAATTCGACCAGAAGAAACCCCAGATTCAAATCATCTTCGGCTATAAGTATGTTGGCTTTTTTCTCGTCCATAAATATTTAATTTCTGATTCAACGATTCATGGTTCAAACATTGTCAATTGTCAGACTTTGGCAGAATAATCCTGAAGATGCTTCCTTTTTCGAGCTCGCTTTGTACCTCTATTTTCCCCTTGTGGGCTTCGGCAACATTTTTCACATACGACAATCCGATGCCGAAACCTTTTATATTGTGTACGTTCCCTGTAGGAACGCGATAGTATTTGTCGAAAATAAGTTTTAGGTATTTGGCGGGTATGCCGATGCCTTTGTCTTCGACTTCCAGTATCAGGTGGCGGTTGTTTTCGTATGTGCGTAGCGTAATGCCGGGCGCGCTGTCCGAATATTTCACCGCATTGGTCAGCAGATTTACGATGGTGTTTGTAAAATGGATTTTGTCTGCATAGATGTTGTCGTTTTCGGCGTTGAATTCGAGCGTCAGTTTTCCCTTTTTCTCTTCGACCACCAGTCTGATTGTGCGTGCGGCGTCGTTGGCCAGTTCGTTCAGTCCAATCCATTCCTTGCGGTATTCGAATTCATTCCATTCGATGGCTGCCAGATCGAGCAACTCCTCAATTTGCCGTTGTAACTTGTGGTTTTCGTTGAAAATCAGGTTAGAATACTCTTTCAGTTTTTGCGGGTTGTTATCGAGTTTGCCCTTGCGCATAATGTTGGAAGCCAGCGCTATAGAAGACATGGGCGTTTTAAATTCGTGGGTGACATTGTTGAGCAGTTCCCTGATGTTTTGCGAAAGTTGCAACTCATTTTTGTACAAGCCGATTAGCTGAATTATGGAAACGAAAATCAGTATGATAAGCAAAATCGATGCGCTGATCATAACGGCTGCTTGGCGCGGCAGGAAATGGCCTTTTTGGGGGAGTTGCACCACCAGTTCGTAGCCGTTGGCTTGCAGCATTTCGCGCAGGCTCTGCGTGTATCGAACCGACTGTTTTGCGCAGGCTGTCATCGGAGAATGGCGCAACGTGTCGGTATTGTCTTTGGTGATGTACAGGTCGTATTTCAACGAAATGTCAAATTCCGACAGCTCGGCGTCCAATGTTTCGCGGATTTTTTCCCAAACGCCGCGCGAAAGAAGCTGCTCGCCCAGCGACGAAATATCCATGGTGGCGCAACTTTGCATAAAATTGCACAAAGGTTTGTCCTTGTTCAACCCCGAAATGGTTTTCTCCAGCGCCAAATCGATGCAGTTGTTGAAAACTTTCTCCTGAAGCTGTATGGAATAGACAACCCACCTGACCTGAACAAACAACAGCAGTAACAGAAAAAAAAGCGTTATCCATGCCAAATATTTATACCTCGATTTTTTCATGCATAATTTACTAAAGACGCCATTAACGCCTCAAAAATAGGCAAAAAGGTAAATCTTATTTGACTTTTAACATCGCATTAACATCGGCTATTACAAATTTATGCATATATTTGCGATAATGTAAAACTAAAAATTCTAAAAACGATGAAAAAATTACTTTTGGGTTTCGCCATTATTGTAGTTTACGCATTATCTGTTACTACGGTTGCGGCAAAAAATGTTTTTGTTGAAAAAGCAGGCGTTTGCGTTGTTGCCGACGACAATATGGAAGCTGTTGAAAAGGTTAAGGAAGCCGCCACGGAGAAAAAAACCGACACTAAAGCGACCAAAAGCACGAAGACCGAAAAAAAGGTCGACAGCAAAACCGATAAGAAAGCCGATGTCAAATCGGACTGTTGCTCGGAAGCAAAGAAAGCAGAATGTAGCGGAGCTGCCCAAGCGGGATGTTGCGCCGGGAAAAAATAAACAAGGTAAAATAATTTTTACCGATTCATATGAGATTAAGAGCGCTTATTGCAATAAGCGCTCTTTTTTTTGATTGTGCCGTGCATGGTATATATGGATTTTGATTCTTTAAGTTATTAATTTTCAAATATTGTATTGTTCGGGATATAGTTTTAAATTGTCCGAATATAGAATCGCCATGGAAAAATAATAAACAAAAGTAATAAATTGGGAGATTGTTTTTACCAAAGTTGGCGTAGTGTATTTGGGAAAAACATTCGGAAAAATAAAAAAAATCGTTACTTTCGACAAAATTATAATCGTATGAAAACGCCAAAAACTTTTCGGCTGCGCATTGGTATTTTTGGAAGGCGAAATGTCGGGAAATCGAGTTTGCTGAATGCGCTTACAGGGCAGGAAGTGTCGATTGTATCGGATGTTGCCGGAACCACTACCGATCCGGTTGAAAAAAGCATGGAGTTCTTGTCGCTGGGCCCCGTGGTGTTTCTCGATACGGCGGGAATCGACGACGGCGGAAAGATTGGCGAAAAGCGTGTTGCTAAGACGATGGAAATCCTCAACCGCACCGATGTTGGCATCATAGTTACCGGCTTTTCACTGTGGGGCGAGCATGAGGAAAAACTTGTTGACGCTTTTACCGCACACAAAATTTCTTTTTTGGTAGTTTTTAACAAAACCGACCTGTTTCCTGAAAATCCCGGAATCATACAAAAGCTTGAAACACGGAATATCGCTTTTGTGAAAACGCAGGCCGACAAAAAACGCGGCATCGAAGAACTGAGGGAAAAACTCATTGAGTTAACACCCTGTACCGATGCTGTTCGGTCGCCTCTTTTAGCCGATTTGGTAGGCGCCGGCGAAATGGCGGTGTTGATAGCGCCTGTCGACAGCGAAGCGCCCAAAGGCAGGCTCATCCTGCCGCAGGTGCAGTCGATTCGTGACCTGCTCGACCACGACGCCTTTTGCATAGTGGTGAAAGACGATCAATTCGAGGTGGCTTTGAGTCGGCTAAACAAGCCGCCCAAGCTGGTGGTCACCGATTCGCAGGCTTTCGAAAAAATAGCGAAGTTGACGCCTCCCGAAATCCCGCTCACATCGTTTTCCATTCTTTTTGCCCGACTGCAAGCCGATCTTGGCGAACTGGTGCAAGGCGCAGAAATCCTGCAAAACTTGCAACCGGGCGATAAAATATTGATTGCCGAAGCGTGTACGCACCACCCCACGCACGAAGACATTGCCACCGTGAAAATCCCACGCTTTCTGAAACAATATGCAGATGGCGGCCTGATCATCGACTACGTTCGTGGACACCGTTTGCCGAAAAATTTGGCCGACTATAAACTGATGGTACATTGTGGAGCGTGCATGTGGAACCGGCGTGCCATGTTGTCGCGCATGGCGATAGCGCGGCAGGCTGGCGTACCGGTAACCAACTACGGGCTTGTCATCGCCTTTGCATTGAATATTCAGGAGCGGGCGTTGACACCTTTCTCCCCCAAACCGCCCAACGTTTGCGGCGACATATAAACCATTTGGCGACAACCCCGACTCCTCGTTAACATCCCCCGAAAACCAGAGGAAGCAAGAGAGGCAAATCGCAACTATCCGTTATTATTTGAAGGCTCAAACAGCGGGAATAATCCCAAAACAAAATAAAACCGTACATTTACCTTTTAAAATTGAAGTGTATAAAAGAAAAATAACATATGAGTTTTGATGAATTTGATTTAAGCCGTGAGTTGCTTGACGCGATTTATTACATGGGATTTGATGAGGCTACGCCCATTCAGGAGCAGGCGATTCCCATCATTCTGGAAGGAAAAGACCTGATTGCCTGCGCACAAACCGGAACCGGCAAGACAGCTGCTTTTTTGCTTCCCATCCTCGATTTTATTTCGAAGAAAAAAGAGAGTTCCACATCAACGCTCATCCTTGTTCCCACGCGCGAACTGGCCATTCAAATCGACCAACAAGTGCAGGGATTCGCCTACACGCTGGGCATCAACTCGATTGCTATTTATGGTGGTGGCGATGGCAGCGATTGGGGGCAGCAAAAAACCGCACTCACAAAAGGCGCAGAGATCATTGTTGCCACACCCGGAAAGCTGATTTCGCACCTGAATCAGGGATATGTAAAATTCGACAAAATCGAATATTTAGTACTCGACGAGGCAGACCGCATGTTGGACATCGGCTTCTACGAAGACCTGATGAAGATAATCTCCTTTGTCCCCCCAAAACGACAAACGCTGATGTTCAGCGCTACTATGCCGCCCAAAATCCGTTCGTTTGCCAAGCAAATTCTGAGAACTCCCGCCGAAATATCGCTCGAAATTTCGAAGCCTGCCGAAGGGGTTTTGCAAGCTGTGTACCTTGTTTACGACAAGCAAAAAACGTCGCTCATCAACAAGCTGGTGGCCGATAATCCCGATTATACCAGCATCCTGATTTTCTCTTCCACAAAGAAAAAAGTGAACGAGATTGTGCGCGGCCTGCGCTCGAAAGATTATAAAGTAGAAGGCATTTCGTCCGATTTGGAACAACGTGATCGCGAAGAAATCCTGCTGCGTTTCCGCTCACGCGAAACGCGGATACTGGTGGCTACCGATGTATTGAGCCGCGGCATCGATATCAAAGATATAAACCTGATTGTCAATTATGATGTTCCTTCCGATGGCGAAGATTATGTGCACAGGGTAGGACGAACGGCCCGCGCCGATTCCTCAGGAGTGGCCATAACGCTGGTTAACAGCGACGAGATGTACAAA
>WRIQ01000113.1 GCA_009782655.1 Prolixibacteraceae bacterium | reverse complement strand
GGCACCACGCAGGCAAAATATTTCTACTTGAAATACAAACAGGAAAATCCTGATGAAGAATTGGACATTACTGATTTTTCCTACCCCGGCCCTTTGCCGCACTCGCGCGAAGCATCGGTGGTTATGCTGATCGACGGCATAGAAGCCGCTTCCAGAAGCATGAAAGAGAAAACAGACCAAAGTCTGAAAAAGTTAATCGACGAAATGATAGACGCAAAATTAAATGACAAACAACTGGTTAACTCCGAATTAACACTCTCTGACATCACCAAGATAAAAGGTATATTGCTGAAAAAACTCATCAGCAACTATCATGTGCGGATTGAATATCCATCTGATAACAAGGCAAATAGCCAATAATTAACAACTATCCATTTGAATGGATTTTTTTGAAGCTGTTTTTTTCAATTTTGTAATTCCGAAAATATAAATCGATGCGCGAAACTTTTATTAAGAGGTTTAAAAAAGCAGGCGTTTTTTTTAATACGTTCAGGAAAAACCGGAAATTGATTATTTTCCTGAACTGCCTGTTCATAGCTACCATTCTTTGGTTTCTCAATGCACTTGGCAAAAGTTATACAACCACCGTTTCGTATCCTGTGCGGCTGATCAACCTTCCCAAAAACAAATTTTTCATGGATGAGCCGCCCAAACAGCTCGCCCTGAAAGTTACGGCGCACGGCTCAACGCTGCTGCGATACAAAATGAAATTTTCATTTTCGCCCGTAATATTAAATGTATCGGACATAATGGACGAATACGACTCCAAAGATCCTGAGCTTTTTTCGGTGAACATACCCGACATTACCGACAAAATTTCCGCTCATTTCGGTTCCGACTTTCAGATTCTTGAAATACGTCCGCAACGGCTTTCACTGAAATTCGACAGCCTTGAAACCCGCGCCATACCTGTGGCTTTGGAAATGGACATTGGCTACAGTCCGCGGTTCGACCAAGCCGGAGAAGCGCAAATAACTCCCGCAAAAGTCAATATCATCGGCCTGAGAAACGAAATAGAAACGTTGGACACGATTTATACAAAAAAAGAAATATTCAGAAATGTCAAATCGGATATTCGGAAAGAAATAGCGCTGGTGATTCCCAAAGGCTTCTCGTCGGAAAACGATAAAGTTCTGGCCAGCATCCCTATCGATGAATACACCGAAAAGCGTTTTTCCGTCCCTATAAATATCAGGTCGCTGCCGCCGGGAACAAAAATCCGGTTGTTCCCGCAAGAGGCCGAAGTGAGCTTCAAAATAGGGTTGAGACACTATAACGATATGAATACCAATAATTTTTACCTTTATGTGAATTGGCGCGATATTGAAAACGGCGAAGCTACACTTCTCATAAAAAACGATACAATTCCCCCATTAATTAAATCTGTAAAAATTTCTCCTTCTTATGTTGAATACCTTATCGAAAAAGATTGACCAGCCGCTGAAAATTGGGGTCACAGGCGGCATCGGCAGCGGCAAATCGCTGGCTTGCAAAATTTTCAGAGTTCTGCAAATGCCAGTTTTTGACGCCGACAGCGAAGCAAAAAAGCTGATGAACAACAATCACTATATCAGGGAAGAGCTTTGTACGCTTTTCGGCAACGATATATATTTGCCCGACGGTTTGCTCGACAGGAAAAAGCTGGCGCAAATTATTTTCAATAACAAAGAAGACATTCAGCGGGTGAACAACCTTGTACATCCTGCGGTGCGAAATCATTTTGTCGACTGGTATGCACAGCAAAAATCGCCTTACATTGTTTATGAAGCGGCTATCTTGTTCGAAAGCGGTTATTCGGTGCAAATGGATTATAATATACTGATAAGAGCTCCGATAGAGCAGAGAATAGAAATGGTGATGAAACGCGACAACACAACCCGCGAGAAGGTTTTGTCGAGAATAAACAACCAGTGGCCCGACGAGAAAAAGCAGGCGCTGGCCGACTTTATTATTGAGAACGACGAAGAACAGTTTCTCATACCCCAGATCTTAGATATTAACAAAAAAATATTATCGATATGGCAAAATTTGCAAAATGGATAGGCGGAGGCCTCGGATGGGTTATGACAGGCGGCACACCCTTGGGCGCAATCGTCGGTTTTATGCTGGGTTCCTTATTGGACGTTTCCCCCGATAGTTATGTAACGGGAAAAGTGTCAAAGCAAACAACAAAAGGCGGATATATAATGAGCTTGCTGGTGCTCATCGCCGCGGTGATGAAAGCCGACGGCAGAATAATGCGCTCCGAACTCGATTATGTGAAAGCATTCCTGCGCCATAATTTCGGCGAAGAATCTGCCAACGAAGCGGTAACGATGCTTCGCGATTTGTTGAAGCAAAATATTCCGATTGCCGACGTGTGCCGACAAATAAAAAGCAACATGAATTACTCCGCGCGTTTACAAATGTTGCACTTTTTGTTTGGCGTAGCCCAAGCCGACAAAAGCATCAGCAACGAAGAGATGAATCTGATCGACTTTATCGCCAGAGAAATGGGAATCACCAACCCCGATTATGTTTCTATAAAAGCGATGTTCATTCAGGATACAAACAACGCATATAAAATTTTGGAAGTTGAGCCCACGGCACCCGACGATGACATCAAAAAAGCATACCGCCGTATGGCAATGAAATATCACCCCGATAAACTGGCGACTATGGGAGAAGAAGTTCAGAAAGCCGGACAGGATAAATTCAGGAAAGTAAATGAAGCTTATCAGGCAATAAAAAAGGAAAGAAATATGTCATAAAAACCACAAGGTTCCCATACTTTTTATTTCAACAAATCTTCAAATTCGATGTTGGTATAGCTCTCTTCGGCAACTTCCTGACAATTTTCTTTTTCTAAATCAAGGGGTTGTTTTTCTAAAATAAAATTTACAATTTCATCCATGTTTTCCATAAACTGCTCGAAATCTTCACGATACAGGAATATTTTATGTTTTTCGTAAACAGGGCGTCCATCGTCTTCGAAATACCTTTTACTCTCTGTAATTGTTAAATATAATTCGTCTTTTTTTGTGCTTTTTACATCAAAAAAGTACGTTCTTTTGCCTGCCCTGAAAACACGCGAAAAAATATCGCCCGTAAATTGCTTGTCGGTGCCGTCAAAATTCTCTTGCTTATTTGTCGTTTCCATAACCTAAAAAATGCGTACATACAAAAGTTCAGAATCAAAGATACAATAATATCAAGTATTATTTGAATTAACACCTGATATTATTAAAAATTAAACAAAATGTAAAAATGATAACATTTTACAGCGCCTCATTTAAAATTCATTCAGGAGAAACGATAAAAATTTATTTACTGTGAATGAAAAATGTTATCCTGTTTTTATTTTGCCGCGTTATAGTATTGCATTGCCTTGGGCAGTTGGGCCTTGATATTTTCGATACGCTTGGCGTCGGAGGGATGGGTGCTTAAAATTTCGAGCGGCGCTCCGCTGCCTGACTGCGCCATGCGCGTCCAAAAATCGACGGCCACCGAAGGATTGTATCCTGCCATTGCCATAAATATCAACCCCAAATCGTCGGCTTCGCTTTCGTGTTTACGCGAATAGGGCAATGTAACGGCAACCTGCGAGCCTACGCCGTATGCGGTCAGGAAAATGGATTGCGTGGTTTCGGGCTTTTGCTTAATCGCTTCCGAGAGCGCTATTCCGCCCAATTCCACCAGCATTCCCTGACTCATTCTTTCGTTGCCGTGACGGGCAACAGCGTGCGCCACTTCGTGTCCCATTACAACGGCCAGCCCATCGGCATCTTTGGTATAAGGGAGAATGCCGGTGTAAACCACCACCTTACCACCGGGCATGGCCCAAGCATTTGGCGTATTGTCTTCAACCAAATTAAACTCCCACTTGAAAGTGGACACCATATCGGTATATCCGTTGTCGGTTAGATATTTTTCGACAGCTTTTGCAATTCGTGCGCCGACGGTTCTTACCATCTGCGTTTGAGCTGCGTTGGTCGAGAGTTTATTTCCGCCAAGAAATTCGCCGTAATTCGTCAAACTCATTTCCACAAGCGACGATTCAGGGTATAATGCCATTTGTCTTCTTCCGGTTAGCGGAACGGTTGAGCATCCGGACACGAATAAAATCGACGTTAATAATAAAATTCCAAGTACCTTTTTCATTTTTCATTAATTTAAGTTACTGAAAATGGGAAACTTTTATATAAACCTACATTTTTAACAATTAATTTTCGAATCGTTATATGCAATAATAAAATATTTAAAAACACAAAAATAACATTTTGGTCTTATCCTGCACAACTTATACTAAAAAACTTATGGCAGGTAAATCGTTTTGGAAGCAGCCAACAGGGTATTGCGCAGTAACGACACGCGCGTCATCGGCCCTACGCCGTGCGGAACAGGCGTTATCAGCGAGCAGCGCGGAGCCACTTCGTCGAATTTCACATCGCCCTTGAGCCTGAAACCAGATTTGGTGTCGGCATCGAGAACGCGTGTGGTACCCACATCGATGACCACTGCGCCTTCTTTCACCATATCGGCAGTAACAAATTCGGGGACGCCCATGGCCGCTACCAGAATATCGGCCGAGGCGCACAACTCTTTCAGATTTTTGGTGCGGCTGTGTGCCACCGTAACAGTTGCGTTCATGCTTTTCTGCGACATCAGGATGCTCAGCGGACGCCCTACAATGTTGCTCCGCCCGATAATAACACAATTTTTTCCGTTTGTTTCCACGTTGTATCGCTTCAGCAATTCGATGATTCCGAATGGCGTTGCCGAAACGAAGCATGGCAGGCCAATTACCATCCGCCCTATATTTTCGGGGTGAAAGCCATCGACGTCTTTCGAAGGTTTTATGGCTTCGATGATTTTTTGTTCGCTTATGTGCGCGGGTATCGGCAACTGGACAATGAACCCGTCGATGTCGGCTTCGTTGTTGAGTTCTTCCACTTTGTTAAGCAATTCGGCTTCGGTAACATCGTTATCGAAACG
>WRIQ01000112.1 GCA_009782655.1 Prolixibacteraceae bacterium | reverse complement strand
TTCCCGTGGGAATCATATCATCGGCTTCGGTATATTTTTCGGCTGCCAGCAACAGTTCGTGCTGCATGATTTTCTCCTTGCCGCCCGTAAGGTTGAAATAGGTGTGGTTGGTGAGGTTTACAATGGTTGCCTTGTCAGTTTGCGCCGAATATTCGATGGATAGCTCATTGTCGTCGTTGAGCGAGTATATGCACTCAACTGTCAGATTGCCCGGATAATTTTCCTCGCTGTCGGGGCTCAGGTAAGTCAGCTTAAGCGACACTTTATCCTCGCTTTCAATTATTTCGGGCGTCCAAAGGCGACGGTCGAAACCTGTTTTTCCGCCATGCAGATGGTTGGGGCCGTTGTTAACAGCCAATTGATACGCTTTTCCTTCAAGGGTGAACCGCCCGTTGGCAATCCGATTAGCAACGCGCCCGCAAACAGCGCCCAAGTAGGGATAATCCGACTGGTATTTTTTGTCGAGATAGTGTTCGAGTTTTTCGAAACCACATACAATGTTGGCAAAATTTCCCTCCTTGTCGGGTGCAGAAATGCAGGTAATAATAGCACCGAAATTGGTGACCGAAATTTTCACGCCATGGCTGTTTTCAAGTGTAAACAATGCGACTTCTCTTCCGTCGGCAAGATTTCCGAATTTTGTCCTGTTGATTTTCAGCATAATATCCAGTTTTTAGTTTTTTTAATAACATTGACCTGCTAAAGGTAGAAAAAAGTTCTATTTTTGTTGTCAATACTATCAGAATTAAATTTATAAACCAATATTTCATCGATTATGACAATTGAAGAATTAAAACAAAAATTTGTTGAGAAGTATGGTGAAGGCGAATTTCACGGATACTTTGCTCCCGGACGTGTTAATTTGATAGGCGAACACACCGATTACAACGGCGGATTTGTTTTTCCGTGCGCGCTCAGTTTCGGCACCTACTGCCTCATCCGCAAAACCGACCGAAAAACGGTGAAGTTTGCCTCTTTGAATCTACCTTTTGAGGCCGAAGTGCCTGTTGAAGATTTGAATAAGCCCGTCGGCAAAGAATGGGTGAACTATTGTATCGGCGTGTTTGCGCAGTTCATCAAAAAAGGGGTGAAATTCGGGCATGGCGCTGACATTCTGATATATGGCGACGTGCCCAACGGTGCCGGCCTCTCCTCTTCGGCATCGCTCGAGGTGGTTACGGCAACCGCCATCAACGACATGTGGAACACGGGCCTCGACCGCCTCGAATTGATAAAGATGAGCCAGAAAGCCGAACATGAATTTGCAGGCGTAATGTGCGGAATCATGGACCAATTTGCATCGGCGACAGGCCAGAGCGATCACGCCATCTTTCTCAACTGCGACACATTGGAATATGAACTGGTTCCGGTAAAACTCGACGGCATAAAAATCGTTATCAGCAACACCAACAGTCCGCACAAACTCGATTCGGGAAAATATAACGAACGCGTCGCCCAATGTCAGGCCGCCGTGGACGCCGTCAGCAAATACAAACCCATCAAAAAGCTGGTAGACATAAACTTGGACGAATTTAAACAGATTGAAGGCAAAATCGACAACGAAGTGGTACGCAAACGTGCACGCCACGTAGTGAGCGAAATCGACCGCACAGAAAAAGCCGTTGACGAACTGAAAGCCGGACGCCTCGAAAAATTCGGCAAACTGATGAATGCCTCGCACAACTCATTGCGCGACGACTACGAAGTTACTGGGCTCGAACTTGACACAATGGTCGACGAAGCACGCAAAATTAGTGGCGTACTTGGCTCGCGCATGACCGGAGGCGGATTCGGCGGATGCACAGTCAGTCTGGTGAAAGACGAAGCTATCTCCGTATTCGTCAGTGAAGTAGGCAAAAACTACGAAGCACAAACTGGCTTGAAACCCGAATTTTATGTGGCCGAAATTGGCGACGGCGCAAAAAAATTATTTTAAAAATATATAATATAATTTTCTTATTTTTAGCCGCTGATTTGACAGCATGTTCGGCACGACGACGGATATCAGAACCTTTCGCGATGCAGAAAACACTGTCGGAGAAAATCGCTAAGCAAGAGAGTGAAAATGAATTTCTTATATAATAAATTAAATTAATTAAGATTATGAGTACAAAAAGCAAAGGCAATCTCCTGCCGATAATTATGATGGTTCTCCTATTCGGGATGATCTCATTCGTTACCAACCTCGCAGCTCCGATGGGCATTGTGTTGAAAAATCAGTTCGGCGTTTCCAATTCGTTGGGAATGTTGGGAAATTTCATGAATTTTCTCGCTTATGCCGTTATGGGTATTCCTTCGGGATGGCTACTGCAAAAGGTAGGTTATAAAAAAACTGCATTGCTGGCTATTCTTGTAGGATTCATAGGCGTGGGTATACAGGTATTGTCGGGAGTTGCGGAAAGTTTTTACGTTTACCTCACAGGCGCATTCATAGCCGGTTTTTCTATGTGCATGTTAAATGCCGTTGTCAATCCGATGCTTAATACGCTCGGCGGCGGTGGTAAAAAAGGAAACACTTTGATTCAGATTGGCGGTTCGTTCAATTCAACCATGGGAACACTTGTACCCCTGCTGGTAGGACTTTTAGTTGGCAATGTCGCGAAAGCATCTATTCCCAAAGTTTATCCGGTCATGTATATTGCGATGGCTATTTTCGCAGTAGTAGGTATTGTGCTATACATCGTAACCATTCCCGAACCGGAATCAACCATCAATCGGGTTGCAAAAGGCGAAAAATCAAAATACAGTCCATGGGCATTTCGTCATTTTGTATTGGGCGCTATTGCGATTTTTGTTTACGTGGGCGTCGAAGTCGGCATACCGGGTACTTACAATCTATATATGACATCATTGAAAGCTGATCAGGCAAAGGCTACGGTTGTCGAATATCAAAGACAACAATCTGATGCTGCATATCTTGCTTCACTGAAAGCCAACGACGAGGCAAACAAAAATAATGAAACATATGAATCGAAAATAATCAACAAAAATACGAACGAAAGCGCTCAAAAAATTGTTGATGGAAAAACAAAGCCGGGGTTGGGAATAGCAACCGGAATAGCCGGCGGAGTGGTAGGATTCTATTGGTTGCTGATGCTTGCAGGACGTCTAATTGGCGCTTCCATTGGTACGAGAGTATCAAGCAAATCAATGCTCACATTTGTTTCGGCTACCGGAATTGTTCTGGTTATCGCCGCTATTTTATCATCCATTGAGACGACTGTGAAAATGCCGGCTTTCGACACAAGCGGCGGAACGCTATCGGTTGGTACGCCCGAAGTACCGATTGCATTCTTATTCCTTGCCCTGGTGGGGCTTTGTACTTCCATCATGTGGGGCAGCATTTATAATCTTGCTGTGGAAGGACTGGGTAAATTTGTAGCCGCTGCTTCGGGTATTTTCATGATGCTGGTAGTTGGTGGTGGAATTATTCCATTAGTTCAGAACTGGATTGCCGACCTTGTCGGATTCATGCCGAGCTACTGGGTAATTGTTGCTGGTTTGGCTTATTTGCTCTACTACGCGCTGCTCGGCAGCAAAAATGTGAATAAAGATATTCAGGTAGAATAAAACCTGAGCCCTTTTGAATATTCATCCAAGCCTGTCCCTGAAAATGAGGACAGGCTTTTTTAATGAAAAAAGGCTTAATTGTGCAAAAAACAAAACCTACAAGAAGTCATATGAAACCCCCAAAATGCCGACAACAAGCCGTAAGGCTTAAACAATGAGTAACTGTATGCGAGCGAAACGGCATACGGTTCGGCAACTAAATTACCATTGCAAATAATTCGGGATTCGTGAAAAGTAAAAAACCGTAACGGTCATTTTGCCGGATCGAAAACTGCGACTGCAACTCGTGAATCGGCGCATCCGTAGTAGAGAAACCACTTTCCCCGAAAATAAACAAGCCCTTCGATAAAAACGGTTCCGGCAGGATACTGCCCGCTCTTCTCAAAATCTTCCTGCGGAATTAAAAAAGGCTTGTCGAGGCGTTTAATCAACTTCGACGGATCGGTGGCATCGAACAAAGCTTGCCCTGCGCAATAGGCGTTGGTAACATAATTGCTGTCGCCCCCGCCGGCTTTATTTTTCCCATTGTATAAAAGTATAACGCCTTCGCTCGTCCATACTGCGGGAGGGCCGCACTCTGTCAGGTCGCTGTCGAAATAGCCTTCGCGCGGCGCCATAAGTTTTTTCAATTCGCCAAATTCGTCGAGCATCGGCGTCCACGATTTCAAATCGTCGGATGTGGCGCCGTAGATAGCATGCTCGCCCCAATACATAAAATATCTGCCGTCGATTTTTTTAACCACTAACTTATCGTCCTTCATAGCGGTCAGTATGCTCGACGCTTTCGACCAGAAATTCAGGAAACGGCCTCCATGCACATCTTTGAATACCGGGCCGTGTTTTTCCCAAGTAAGCAAGTCGAAAGAAGTGGCCACACACAAGCGTGCTGTCTTTCGATCCCATGATGTATAAAACATGACAAAAGTTCCTTCTTCGGTAACCGCCACGCGCGGGTCTTCGCAACCTCCCGGCCATTCATACAGTTTGTTGTTGTCTTCGGTGGGAAATAAAACCGGCGCTGAACGTTTTTTCATAACAAAACCGTCGTCGCTTTCGGCCAACGCCACACGCGAAACACGTTTTCCTATTCCCACAGCCGAATTATCCTCGGCGCGGTAGAGAACGTATATTTTTCCATCTTTGACCACGGCTCCCGGATTGAAAGCGTCACTCTCTTCCCAATGCACTTCCTCCTGATTTATGGGACAAAAAAACAGGGACGACGTATCGGGCAATACCACAGGATTAACGCCTGCCGGACGTACAAATTCACCCAACGGAAAAACGGGTTCGTAAGTGGCGACTTTTTCGGAACACGATGCTGCCAATAAAACGAGCCATGACATTATCAATGTTTTAACAATAATTTTTTTCATTTTCAGCGAATATTCAGGTTAATAAAATGTCATATTTTTCCTCCGA
>WRIQ01000111.1 GCA_009782655.1 Prolixibacteraceae bacterium | reverse complement strand
GAATGGAAAATACAGTTTCATTTTCAAAAATCATCTTGACAGGGTCGCCAATTTTTTCTCCTCCCTGAAAACGCCCGACGGCGATCCTATCCCATTTATTTTCAGGCCGTGGCACGAGATGGACGGCGGATGGTTTTGGTGGGGCGCCACGCTTTGCACTCCCGACGAGCTCAAAGAACTTTTCCGGTTTACCATTGAATATCTGCGTAACGAAAAAGGTTTGTCAAATATGCTGGTCGCATACTCGCCCGACCGTGATTTTTACTCCGAAGCGGAATATCTCACATGGTACCCCGGCGACGACTTTGTCGATATTGTTGCGATGGATAACTACCACGATTTGGAAGGTAAAAACGGATTGAAAGAAGCTGTTGAAAAACTTCGCATCGTAGCCGATTATGCAAAGAAAACCGGCAAAGTGGCGGCGCTCTCCGAAACAGGATTCAACAAACTCGGAGAAACACACTGGTTTACAGAGCATTTATGGCCGGTTTTGAATGCCCCCGAAGTGCAGGGGAAAATCGCTTATACCTTGGTATGGCGCAACTACAACCTCAGGCATTTTTTCCTGCCGCCGCCCGAACATCCTGCCGCCGCTGATTTTAAAAAATTCACGCAGGAAGAAAAAATATGGCTTTTGACCGACAGGCAGAAATTCATCGGAAAAAAATAATCCGGCAATACATTAATCTCACACCATAAATACCCATGAAAAAAAATCTTCAAATAGCTGCCGGGCTTGCAGGGCTCGCCGGACTCGCCGCCGGATGCAACGAACAAGTTGCAAAACATGAAAAGCCTGTCAATTTTGTGGTCATCTATATCGACGATATGGGATATGGCGACTTGGCGCTTACCGGAGCTGTGGGCTACGAGACGCCCCATCTCGACAAAATGGCCGACGACGGCATGTTCTTCACGCATTTTTATTCTCCGCAGGCTGTCAGCAGCGCCTCGCGGGCAGGCCTGCTGACCGGATGCTACCCCAACCGTATCGGCTTCAGCGGCGCTCTCGACCACACTGCCCAAACGGGCTTGAACCCCGACGAGGAAACCATTGCCAAGATGCTGAAAAAGAAAAATTACGCAACAGCCGCTTTCGGCAAGTGGCATGTGGGGCATGTGCCGCAATTTATGCCGCTGCAAAATGGCTTCGACGAATATCTGGGCATTCCCTATTCCAACGACATGTGGCCCAACCATCCGGTAGCAAAAAATTATTATCCGCCGCTGCCGCTCTTCGAAGGCGAAGAGGTTATAGAAACCAATCCCGATCAGTCTCAGTTTACCGCCACATTCACTCGGCGGGCTGTCGATTTTATAACGCGTAACCGCGAAAACCCGTTTTTCGTCTATCTCGCTCACCCCATGCCGCATGTGCCGCTGTTTGCCTCCGACAAATTCAGGGGGAAGTCGGAGCAGGGGCTCTACGGCGATGTTATAATGGAAATAGACTGGAGCGTAGGGCAAATCCTAAAAACACTGGAAGAAAACGGATTATCGGAAAATACGCTGGTAATTTTCACTTCCGATAACGGGCCATGGATTAATTACGGCAACCATGCGGGTAGCACCGGCGGACTGCGCGAAGGCAAAGGAACTTCTTTCGAAGGCGGACAGCGCGTTCCCTGCCTCATGCAGTGGAAAGGTAAAATTCCCGCCGGCGCCGTGTGTAACAAACTGGCTTCCGCCATCGACATACTTCCCACTTTGGCCGATATTTCGGGCGCTCCACTGCCACAGAAGAAGATTGACGGTATCAGCATTTTGCCCCTGATGCAGGGAGATACGGAAGCAAATCCACGCGAAACATTCCTCTATTATTACCGGAAAAATAGTCTCGAAGCAGTACGCTACGGAACATGGAAAATGGTTTTTGCGCACAAAGGCCGCACCTACGAAGGTTTCCAGCCCGGCAACAACGGGATGCCCGGCGGAGTCATCGAATTTGCCAACGTGGAAGAAGCGCTTTACGACCTCCGCCGCGACCCCGGCGAAAGGTACAATGTGATGGAAACCTACCCCGAAATTGTTGAACAGATACGCAGGATTGCCAACGACGCCCGCGCCGATTTGGGCGACGACTTGACCGGAATTTCAGGCGCAAACCGTCGGGAACCGGGGAAAATTCAATAAATCAGATTCTCTCCCTTGTGAAGTTTCAATGCCGACGGCTCATATGCAGGAATTTCCAATTTGGACATTGGTTCGTAAAAACTGCCTGACGGACGCATAAGAATCAGCATATCGCATGAGTTTAAGCAGAACGTATGCGACGATATGAACTGGTGAGCCGCGTTTATTGCTCAGCATTAAACTTGTTCACCGTTGATATTTCGATAAACGAGGCGCCTGCATCTTCGCCAAAACGTCCGCCGACATAAATTATCAGGTCTTCGGGCTGCACAATATCCGATTTTATGAGAGAGGAAATTGCAAGTTTCTCAATTTTAAACTTGTTTTTCTTCATTTCGATGTAGGATGGAACTATCCCGAACGACAAAGCCATTTCGCGTACAACGCGCATCGAGTGGCACTTGGCGATAACCGGAATTGTGCCTCGGTAAGCTGCCAAATAGCGCGTGGTTCGTCCGGTTGTTGTGGTCGCAACAATCAGTTTAACCGGCAATTCGGTGGACGCCACAATGGCCGATTCCGCCAGATAAGCGGGGATTTCGTTGGCAACAGGCGGCATAATGGCGTCGTTGCGCGTGTCATACGACAGTTCTGTTTCTTCGGCGATACGCGCCATAGTGCTAACGGCTTCCTGTGGATACTTTCCGTAGGCTGTTTCGCCGCTGAGCATGAGCGCATCAGCGCGCGAGAAAACAGCGTTGGCAATGTCGTTAACTTCGGCTCTCGTAGGCCGCGGATGTTCAATCATGGTATGCAGCATCTGGGTGGCTACAATCACAGGTTTCTTTTTCTCGACAGCCTTTTTTATCAGGTTGCGCTGAATAGAGGGCAGTTTTTCTGCGGGCACCTCGATTCCCAAATCGCCGCGGGCAATCATAATTCCATAAGCATGATCGAGAATTTCATCAATATTGTTTATGCCGTCGAGGTTCTCGATCTTGGCAATTATTTTAATTTGACTGTTGTACCGGTTCAATATCTCCTGCACCTGCAAAATGTCGTTTTTGTCGCGAACAAAAGAATGTGCGATGAAGTCCAAATCATTTTCGACGGCAAATTTTATAAACTGGCTGTCGCGCTCGGTTATCGAAGGCAACTCAATCGAAACGCCCGGTATGTTGACGCTTTTGTTGTTTTTAATGACGCCGTCGTTTTCAACACGACAAATCAGGTTGTCGCCTTTCTCCACCACGGTCAATTCAATATCTCCGTCGTCGATCAGGATGTGGTTTCCGGGAACAAGAATATTCTGAAAGCGGTCGTAACTGACCAACAAGCACTTAGGACATGCTCCTTTCGCATCTCCCGAAATGTGTACCAGATCGCCTTTTTGTACGGACATTGGATTTTCCAAACCGACAGTCCTTATCTCAGGGCCTTTTGTGTCGATGAGTATGGCTATTTTGTTGGATACCCGCCGTATGTTGTTTACAATCTCTCTTGCCGATTCGGTGGTGATGTGCGCCGTGTTTATTCTGGCTACATTCATGCCTGCATTCATCAGCGACTTTATAAAATCGATGTCGCAACGAAGGTCTGAAATGCTGGCTACTATTTTTGTAAGTCTCATTATCCGATTATTTTCGGCAAAAATAGGTTAAACGCTTAACATGGACGAAAACATGCGGCGAAAAAGCATAAGGTTAACAAATTTGTTATCAAAGATCAGATAAAACTCCGGATGGCAAGTTCGTACGATTTCAACCCGAATCCCATGATACAGCCTTTGCAAACCGGGCCAATCAACGATTTGTGCCTGAAATTTTCGCGTGTCAACACATTGGAAATATGAACTTCGACAATGGGCGCAGAAACAGCGGCTATGGCATCGCGAATCGCCACAGACGTATGTGTATATGCACCGGCGTTTATTATAATTCCATCATATATAAATCCAAATTCCTGAATTTTATCGACAATTTCGCCTTCAATATTTGACTGGAAGAAACTTATTTTCAAATCTTTAAAACAAGATTTCAGTATCTCAAAATATTCTTCAAAGGAAGTGTCGCCATAAATGCTCTTCTCTCTTTTTCCCAGCAGGTTCAGATTTGGGCCATTGATAATCAACAATTGCATGTCAATAATATTTTTATATTCAATAAATTGATTTACATCAAAAATACTTTAAATTTTCCTTATTATTCGCTAACTTTGGACAAAATTAATTTCTTTGGAAAACTGGTATATAAATCAAAGATAAAATTTAAAAAATAGTTATGAATATGAAGTGGTCAGAAGCAAAAAAAGATTACGAGAATTTTCTCCGATTAGAAAAATCCCTGTCGAACAATTCTATTGTAGCATACATTAACGATATCAATAAGTTGATATTATTTCTTGATCGGGAATACAAGAAAGTACCTCCTGAAAAAGTGAAAGTCAGTCATCTAAACAGATTCATTGAATGGATTAACAGTCAAGGGGTTAGTCCGCGCACACAGGCTCGGACAATTTCCGGGATAAAATCGTTTTACAAATTCTTGCTGATGGAAGAGAAAATCACGGTTGCTCCCACTGCCATGCTCGAATCCCCGAAAGTGGGCAAGAAATTACCTGATATCCTCTCCATAGAAGAGATTGATCTGTTAATCAATTCGGTTGACATTTCCAAACCCGAAGGATTGCGAAACCGTGCCATACTTGAAACCCTGTACAGTTGCGGCCTGCGTGTTTCGGAACTTGTAGAGCTAAAAATATCCGATCTTTTTTTAAGCAAAAATTACATAAAAGTCGAAGGGAAAGGCGGAAAAGAACGGTTGGTACCCATCAGCGGGAATGCGATTGATGAAATCGAAAAATACATCAATGAATATCGCAACAATCTGAAAATAAATAATGCAGATAAGAATATCCTTTTC
>WRIQ01000110.1 GCA_009782655.1 Prolixibacteraceae bacterium | reverse complement strand
GAAAAAAACAGGGAAACATTTTTTAGGCGTCGACGGGCAAAAGTTATTCAACAATTTTCTGAGCTGGCGAA
This sequence comes from Prolixibacteraceae bacterium, assembly GCA_009782655.1. The sequence continues at coordinate 4,932 of WRIQ01000110.1, read as the reverse complement.
TCGCCCACATCAGCGAGAAGACCTTTATTTATATATTGAGTCTGGTGGTGGGAGCTTTGGCAGGTTTGGCGGCGCTGTTGCTGCGAAGGCTCATTCATTTTGTTGAATACCAGCTCACCGGTTGGTTTGCCGACAATACCTATAGTTTTTTATATTTGGCCTATCCGCTCATCGGGATTACGCTCGCAAGCCTGTTTGTGCGCTATGCGGTGAAAGACGATATTAACCATGGCGTTTCAAAGATTTTATATTCCATTTCGAGGCAGAGCGGACGTTTAAAACCGCACAATATGTGGACGTCGATGGTGGCCAGCAGCACGACCATCGGTTTCGGCGGATCGGTGGGAGCCGAAGCGCCCATTGTTCTCACCGGCGCTTCCATAGGTTCCAATCTGGCGCAACTTTTCAAACTGAATTACAAATATGTAATACTGATGATTGGTTGCGGTGCGGCGGGCGCCATCGGCGGAATATTCAAAGCGCCCATCGCCGGCTTGGTGTTTACGCTCGAAGTACTCATGCTCGATATGACCATGGCCTACCTTCTTCCGCTGATGATAGCTTCCATTACGGCGGCTTCCATATCCTACATTTTCATGGGCGGAGCTATTGTCATGAAATTCGAATTGGTTAATTCATTTACGGTTACCAACATCGGTTTTTACATTTTGTTGGGCGTTTTTGCAGGGGTCGTTTCGCTCTACTTCACGCGGAGCGTCATGTGGCAGGAATCGCTTTACAAGAAAATCAAAAAACCGGTTTATCGGTTATTAACCGGCGGGATTATTTTGAGTTTGCTGATATTTCTTTTGCCTCCGCTCTGGGGTGAGGGCTACGCGAGCATAGTCCGCATTTTCAATGGCGAAGGCGCTGATTTACTCAACAATTCGGTTTTCTACGGATGGAAAGACAATAACTACCTTTTTATTCTGGTGCTGCTGATGATCCTCTTCCTCAAAGTGGTGGCCACGGCAGCAACCACGGGTGGCGGCGGAATTGGCGGCGTTTTTGCGCCCACGCTCTTTACGGGCGCCATCTCCGGCTTTTTGCTTTCGCGTATGCTGAATGTTTTTTTCCACCTGAATCTGCCCGAAGAAAATTTTGCACTGGCGGGAATGGCAGGGCTCATGGCCGGAGTGATGCACGCTCCGCTTACGGGGATCTTCCTGACGGCAGAAATCACCGGTGGCTACGGACTTTTTGTTCCGCTCATCATCACATCCACGGTTTCTTACCTCACTATGACGCGCTTCGAACCGCATTCAATCTACACCAAACATCTTGCGCTGAAAGGCGATTTAATAACCCACCACAAGGACAAGGCTGTGCTGAAACTGATGCAGACTCGCAACCTCATAGAAACAGATTTCGAAATTCTGCGGCCCGGCGCCACCCTCCGCGATTTGGTCAATGCCATTTCGCGTTCGCAGCGTAACCTTTTTCCCGTTGTAGATAAAGACGGTATGATGAAAGGAATGGTCAAACTCAGCGACATAAGAACCATTATTTTCGAAACCGATCTTTACGACAAAGTGAAAATTAAAGCCCTGATGTACATGCCCAAATATTATGTGTCGCCATACGACAGCATGGAAGATGTGGTGGCCATGTTCGAATCGTCGGGACGCTTCAATTTGGCGGTTATCGACAAAGGTAAATATATGGGATTTTTGTCGCGTGCCCGCGTATTCTCCGATTACCGCGAAAATATCCGAGATTTCTCGAGCGACTAAATTTGTTCCGGATTGCTTCCCGACAGCTAAAGAGATTGGATTGAAAATAAACAGGCTTTGGCAGTTACAAGATTTCCATCACCCAAATTCATTCAATCATTCAGCCCATTGAGTTTAATCCGTAAGTGTAAACCGGTATGTGATGGTGCCGTTTTGATAGGCGGCTACACTGTTGTCGGAATTGAATTTTGCCTGAAGCGCCGCTTTTCGGGCAGCATCCAATAGTTGCTGGTTCATGGTTGTGGAGCCGCGGGCGCCTGCCGATGCTTGCGTTACATTACCGAATTTATCGACGGTAATATTAACGACGACTATTCCCTCTTCGCGTCCCGGATAATTGGGGCTGGGCAATGTGGTTGCCGTTCTTCCGCTCAGGCTGTACGAAGGCCCTTTGCCTTGCGTTCCCGAACCGCTTCCGCCTTGTCCTTGTGCGCCGCTGCTTCCTGTTGGCGAACCTTGGTTGCCGCCTGGATAGGTTACGCCCTGGCTTTGGCCGGTTCCGCTGCCTGTGCTCGCTCCGGCATCTGTTCTTCCGAAAGCGTCGCGGGTGCGGCTTTCTATTTCAGCCACGCGGCGAGCTTCTTCTTCTTGTCTTTTTTTCTCTTCTGCTTCCTTACGCTGTCGTTCGAGTTCTGCCAACCTTTGTTTTTCGGCTTCTTGCTGTTCTATGCGTTTGCGCTCATCTTCGAGTTGTTTCTGGCGGCGGGCTTCCTCTTCCTGTTTTTTCTTAGCTTCCTGAAGAGCGGCTGTTTCTTCTAAATCTTGAGTTATTGCCGACTGTTCAACCGGCTTTGCCGGAGGCGTTTGTACAGGCTGGGACGGCGGCGTTACGGGGACTACGCGGGGTTCCTGCCGTGTAGGTTCGGGCTCTACGCGCCGCGCAGCAGGCTGTTCTGTTCCGCGCCCGATGTTGCTGTTCCCAAATTCAACGAGAATGCCTTCCTCGCCGGGAGGCGGAAAAATGCCTGCCAACTTGAAGAAAATCAATATTAGAATCAGTATCACATGAAATATGATAGTACCGATAATGCCTTCCCTATGTTCGCTGAAATATTCTCCCATCTATTTTGTTTCGGGCGCTGTTGCCAATATCATTTTAAACTGGGTTCTTGAAAGGATATTCATAATTTTCACCATTTCTTCCACAGGAACGCTTTTTTCTATGTGAAGCGAAACGTAAGCTCCGGGTTCTCTGCCGTAGTTTTGAACCAGAAAAGGTTCTATCTCATAAAAAGATACTCTTTTTACTGCGCCGTTGTCGTTGACATAATATTGCAGGTCTTTTGTTACGGAAATGGTTGTAACCGGTTTGGCCGCTGTTTGGCTGTTGCTTTGCGGCAACAACAACTTGAGGGCATTGGGCGCAACCAATGTAGAGGTTACCATAAAAAAGATAAGCAACAGAAATACAATGTCGGTCATCGACGACATGCTGAACGTCGCATTTATTTTATTTCTACTTTTAAGAGCCATTTATTCTTTATTTTAGGCCGGTTCATTGAGTAAATCCATAAATTCTGTAGTTATTGCTTCCATCTTGTAAACTACTTTCTCAACATTCGATACCAAAATATTATATGCAAAGTAGGCAATAATACCTACGATAAGCCCTGCCACGGTGGTGACCATCGCCTGGTATATACCTGTTGAGAGCAGCGTTACGTCGATGTTATTTCCCGCGTTGGCCATATCGTAAAACGCCCGTATCATTCCCATAACCGTTCCGAGAAATCCCAACATGGGAGCGCCTCCTGCCACCGACGCCAGCACAGGCAATCCTTTTTCGAGCTTTTGCACCTCAAGGTTACCCACATTTTCGATGGCGGTACTCACGTCGTTTAACGGACGTCCTATGCGGCTGATTCCTTTTTCGATCATCCGGGCGGCCGGGTTATCGCTGCTTTTGCACAAGGCAATGGCGGCATCCATTTTTCCGGTGGTGATATAAGCTTTCACTTTGTCCATCAGGCCAGTGTCAAACTTTCCGGCGCGCTTGACGGCCAGATAGCGATCAATGAAGATATAAACGCCAACCACCGACAAAGCCAAAATAGGAATCATAATCCATCCGCCTTTCAAAGCGAGGTCGATAAAACTCAGGGATACGCCTGCAGCTTCTGCTCCTGCGGCACCAGCACCAGCCGTCATGTCTGCCTGCTGCATTAAAAAAGTGTTCATCATAATGAAATCAGGTATTTACTGAATACTTAATGTTTTACAAACGGAATATCAAAACTTTTATTTTGCAGCACAAAAATAACGATTTATAAATAACTGTTTTGTATTTGTCGTGATTTACATTTCCATGATTACAATTTGTTATCCTGCAATATTTTCGTTTTGAGGAGTCGCTTCGCTTTCCGGAATCGATTTTCGTTTTTGCCGCTTAAAAATTGCCAGAATCTTTCGATACAATTCGCCGACGGTTATATAATCTTCCTTGTAGCTGATGCCGATTCCCTGCGTGTATGGCGCGGTTTCGTATATAAGATTGTTGTTGGCCCTGTTGTAAGCCTTCAATTGCAGTTTCCCGTTCCTTGTGAGTTTCACATTGACTTCGAAGTCGCCGACAATTTCGCTGTTGTTCACCGCATTGGGATTTGCATTGTTGCCGATGTTCCCATTTATGGTCACGCGGTCGTTAAAAATCTGTGTGCTCAAAGCAAGTTCAATTTCTTCGTTTGTCATGTCGGTAGCGCGTCGATAGTTTACGCCGATATCAACATCCTGAATCAATCCTGAGAGAAAATTGCTCAACTGGTTGGTTAATAAGTTGCTGGCAGTATTTTCTAAATAGGAATTCGACGCAGAATAGACGCCCCTGAGGTATTCAGGCGTGTAGAAACGTCCGAGCAGCAGCAGTGACAACATTTGCCGGTTAAGGTCTTCCTGGGTACTGAAATACTGCTTTACCTCTTCGCGGATGCGGTCTTCGACGGTGGGAAATACAACGTCGAAATTGATGGTTGGATTCACCAATTCGTTGATTAATATAATTTTACATTCAACGGGAATTCTCTGGGTATAATCTATGTTTGTGTTGTCGTTGCTGGCAAAAAGATCGCTGAGAGAAGCTTTCGTTTTATAAACCGCACTCAAATCGATTACGGCATTTCCCGGATCGCCCGACCACGCTATGGAGCCGCCGGGTTCTACGGTAAAACGCCTGTCAAAAACACTTTGCAAGGTGAATAAATAT
>WRIQ01000109.1 GCA_009782655.1 Prolixibacteraceae bacterium | reverse complement strand
CGACAATCACAGCGGAAACCATCAACTGCATGGACTGCCGTACAGACGGGCAGAAAATTGTGTTTTGCAATGATATGTCCGAAATCCGCAAATGTGTATATGAAAAAGGATTTAACATCTGTGGCAACTGTGGAGAAATGGATGCTTGCTCGAAAGTTGGTGCTGTTTTTCAGCATGTTCCCGACGCAAAAGAAAACTTTCTGTCATAGACTAATATCAGAAGTCCGAAAACTTGAAGAAAAGGTTTTTTGTTAACATTTTTATATAAAGATATTTAGAAACGAGTCATAGGCCATTCTTTCTAAGAAAGTTCGGCAGTTACCATGTCTTTTCAGTTGAGATTACTTTTCCCAAACCGGTGTCAGGTAATTTTCGTCTATCACCATGATGTCTTCGCCGTCGATTTCGTTGAATGTTACCGAGCTGATGTACATGTGTCGGGGGTGAATTTTTTCGGCGCTATTGTGGGCATGAAAACAGATTCTCAGGTTCCCGTTTTTGTCGGTAAACATGGCGCTGTGCCCGACGCCAACCAGATTCCCCGGTTTCTGCAAAATAGGATTTTTGTCATATTTTCCCCAAGGGCCGGAAATATGGCTCGCAACAGCGACTCCGATTCCATAAAACGGGCTTTCGTAACTGTTTGCCGAATAGGTCATATAATATTTTCCATTGTGTTTGGTCACAAAAGCGCCTTCGTTGACACGTGGCCAAACCTCTTCCCATGGCTGCGACACGTTGATACATTTGCGCATGGTTTCCTGTTTTATATCGATAAGATTATCTTCCAGCTCGGCAACCCAGATATTCAGCCCGTCGTTAAACCGATCGAAAAAGAGATAGGGTTTGTCATGATCGTCGATAAACAGCGAATTGTCGATTGCTTTTTCGCCGTCGAGCATGGGCTTTTTCACTTCCTGTTTGAAGGGCCCCAGCGGCGAGTTACTCACAGCCACGCAGATGTGCTCATCTGCCGAATAGTACATGAAAAATTTGCCTTTGATGTGATATACTTCGGGCGCCCAAAACCATCTGTCGGCCCATACATCGTCTTTGTGCAACACCAATCCGCGGTCTAAGTTTTTGGGAATACGCCAAGTTTTCAGATCGTCGGAAACAAACACGACAATGCCGTCCGCCGAATTTGTCCCGTAGGCGTAATAAACTCCCTGATGCAGTATGATAAACGGATCGCCTAATGGAACTCTCTGCGCTGATTCTTCGCCGCCGTTTTTGTCAGCAACGGAGAAAGCCGCCGAGTGAAAAATTAATACAGCCCCGAAGCACAAAATAAAAAATACAGAACTATTCTTTAAAATTTGGCCCACCGGCGTATGTGCATTACAATTGCTGTTGTTATTTTTCAAGGGTGTCGTTTTTCGTATTTTTTTCGGTGATTTTAAAGCCCTTCAACAAATTGTTTGAGCCATTCTTTCAGGCCATCGCCGATTTCGGCGTCTTTCAGCCCGTAGATGATGTTGGTTTTCAGAAATCCCATTTTATTACCGATGTCGTATCGTTTTCCATTGAAAATCAAACCATACATGGCTTTATTTCGTACCATCGCCCGCATGGCGTCGGTGAGTTGTACTTCGTTGTTCTTTCCGGGTATGGTTTCTTCCAAATAATCAAATATTTCGGGTGTAAAAATATAGCGGCTGGCAATTGCCAAATTTGAAGGAGCTTTGTTTTTCTCAGGTTTTTCTACCCAGTCGTTGGCAATCAGGATATTATCTTCCAGCCTGCTTCCATTGATTATTCCATAGCGATGTACCATTTCGGGTTTTACTTCTTCCAGCGCCACCACCGAGCCATGATAACGCTCGAAAACATTCATCAACTGTCGCATCACTGGAATGGTATCGCTTTGCACCAAAGTGTCGCCCAGTAAAACTGCAAAAGGTTCGTTGCCAACATGATACTTTGCGTATTTTATGGCATCGCCCAAGCCATTCATCTCTTTTTGCCACACAAAATGGATATTGGCAAGACGGGAAATATTTTGGATTTTTTCCAACATCTCGAAATTTTTCTTTTCAATGAGCGACTCTTCGAGCAGAGGGCTCCGGTCGAAATGCTCCTCAATGGCCCGCTTCCCTTTTCCGATAATCATTAGAATGTCGGTGATGCCGGAAGCAACGGCTTCTTCGATAACATACTGAATAACAGGTGTATCTACAATCGGAATCATCTCCTTGGGCTGTGATTTTGTGATGGGCAGAAACCGTGTTCCATACCCGGCAGCCGGTATAACAGCTTTCTTAATCATTGCGTAGAAACAATTATGGGTTTTATAACTTCAATGCCGTGCAGGTTCAAGATTTCCGACAGGCGGTTGAACATTTTCTCATTTTCGCAGGTTCCGATGATGGCGCCTCCCGATCCTGTAAACTTCGCGCTTGCGCCCACCGAGCGCGCCAGTTCCACCATTTCAATATTTTCTTGTGAAATGGGAATTACACTCCGCCTCAAATCGAAATTTTCGTTGATGAGGTTGTGCATGCCCAGATGGTCTTTTGCATTCATAGCGTTTCTGAATTCGTCGGTGATTGCCGCCCAGCGTTTCATCGCTTTCAACACGATGGGATCGCCGATCTCGAAACGGGCTTTCAGGTTGTTGTGCACGACCTCCGTGCCTTCCGAAAGGTTTTTCCTGAAGGCGATATAAAATTTCGGAAAGAGCGACGAGTCGAGCAATTCATAGTGTCCATAGCTGCGTTCGACCATAAGTTCTTTTTTGAAATCCATGAACACGGGCCTTTCGAAAGCCTGCGCAACTCTGTCTTGCAAACCTGCGGCAATGCCCAACTCGTGCGTTTCTACAGACAAAACCAGGTTAGCCATAATTTCAGGCTTTGTTTCGACATTGAAAAACTGCATCAATGCTTTGAAGCAGGCGGTAATAATGGCGCTCGATCCGGCAAGCCCCAGCCGCAAAGGAATATTTGAGTGATAGCGAATGGTAAAGTTCTTCTTGTCCAATTCGATGTTTTGTTTCAGACAATATTCATAGAACACTTTAATGGACGCTTTCATCAGGCGCATCCCGCCGTAATATCCAGCAAAATTGACGTCCTCGACGAGCTCGCTCATACTTTGGAAAAGCGCTCCGTCCAATCGCTCCGGCTTGATTTCCAGTTCCGGCGTTTCGAAAAGTTGTACCCGCGCCTGAAAATTTGAGAAAACAAAGGCAATGGTTTTCCCGAAATAACCGTCGGAAGGATTGCCGATGACTGCTGCTCTGGGATATGAATATGTTTCGATGATCATTTATCTTCTTATTGTGATAAAAGACAGGTGCGAAAAAAAATATCAATTTATCTTGTTCTCCATTTTTTCATAGCTTCGAGATTTACCGGATTGATGATGTTCTTGGCCTCGGCGGTATAAAGATAATCAAGTTCGCGGGCAAAATAGGATGTAATTTTTCCTCTTACCATTTTCAACGACGAGTTGAGCAGTCCGTTGTTGTCGTTGAAGCTTTCGGGGAGAACGCCGACAGCTGCGGGCAGCCACCTTTCGGGATATTCATTTTCATATTTCCCGCCTTTTTTATACTCATCAATTTCCTGCTGAATAATTTTCAGTGCGGCTTCATCGGCTTCGTCGGAACCCAGCTTGAAGCCTTTTTTTTCGAGTTCGCGGTTGATGGCGGTCATATTTGGCACTATAAACCCCACGGTATAATGGCTTTGGTTATTGTACAACATCGATTGATCGATAAAGTACGATTGGTCGACAAGAGATTCTTCGATACCCTCGGGGCTGAATTTCTCCCCGTCGTTGGATATGAGCAGGCTTTTGAAACGCCCTAATACATAGAGAAATCCGTCGCCGTCCATATATCCGAGGTCGCCGGTGTACAGCCATCCCTCTTTGACTGTGTCGGCGGTGGCCACAGGATTTTTCCAGTAGCCGGCCATCACATTGTTGCCTTTGATGCATATTTCACCTTTCACTCCCAGGGGCTGTTCTTTTCCGTCGTCGTCCAATATTCTAAGTTCCATATGTTTAACTAACTTTCCCGAAGATCCGAATTTTATATTCTCCAGTGAATTGCTCGAAATCACGGGCGACGATTCCGAGAGTCCGTACCCTTGGCACATGGGAATTCCTATGGCATAGAAAAAACGTTGCAACTCGGTGTCGAGCAGGGCGCCGCCGCCAATGAAAAAGCGCATTTCGCCGCCAAAATTTTCGCGTACTTTGCTGAAAAGAATTTTGTCGAACAGTGCAACCAAAGGTTTCAGAAAAAGTCGCGCGCCTTTGCCTCTGTCCCAGCCGTTTCCGTTGTATTTATAGGCGGTTTTCAGGGCAAAATTGAAAAGCTTTTCAGTGGTAGCGCCTTTGGCGCGGATGCCTGCTTCGATGTTTTTTCTGAAATTCTTGGCCAACGCGGGCACGCTCATCATCAGGTGGGGTTTTATTTCTTTGATGTTTTTGGGAACATTCCGCAAAGCTTCCATGGGTGATTTTCCCTGATCGACAGAGGCTACCGAGGCGCCGTTGTACATAAAACAATAGAGGCATGCTGTGTGTGCAAACGAATGATCCCACGGCAATACAGCCAATGTCCGCCAGTGCTGGTTTATTGTCATCAGCGTGTTTGCCTGAATGGTGTTGGATGCATAGTTGAGGTGCGAGAGCATGATGCCCTTGGGGTCGGCGGTTGTTCCCGAAGTATAGCTGATATTGGCAATGTCTTCGGGGACAATATTTTTCCAGATGGCGTCGATTTTTTCGGGATCCTCTTTTAGCAGCTCGTCCCCCATTTTTTGAATATCTTCAAAATCGAGATCGCCGGGCTGCTTGTTTTCCTTCCCGTGAATGTAAACTACATATTCCAAATCGGGCAACAATGAACGGATTTGTTCCGCCTTGGGCGCTTGAATGCGCGACACAATCAGCATTCGCGCCCCGGAATGTTGCAACCTGAAAGCGAGTTCGGTACCCGCATCAAGTTTTACCGACAGCGGGACATTGATGCCGCCGGCATATAAAATTCCCAACTCGCCAATTATCCATGCATTACAGCCTTCAGAGATCAGGCCTATCCTGTCGCCCTTAT
>WRIQ01000108.1 GCA_009782655.1 Prolixibacteraceae bacterium | reverse complement strand
GTTGTTGCCAGTATTATAGTCTTCTTTCTTGTTATCATTCTGCTGGTGGCAATGCTGCTCTTTGCCAAAGCGAAACTGATGCCTTCGGGGAGCGTGAAAATCGATATCAACGATGGCGAAAAGACAATAGAAACTTCGCAGGGAAATTCGTTGCTGTCGACGCTCAGCAACGAGAAAATCATTCTTCCATCGGCGTGTGGCGGTGGCGGAACCTGCGGCATGTGCCGTTGTCAGGTTTTGGGCGGTGGCGGCTCCATACTTCCCACCGAAACAGGATTTTTTACGCGCAAAGAGCAAAACGAAAATTGGAGGCTCGCCTGTCAGGTGAAAGTGAAAGAAGACCTCAAAATGCAAATTCCCCAAGAAGTTTTGGGCGTCAAAAAATGGGAATGCGAAGTGGTTTCCAATCGCAATGTGGCTACCTACATAAAAGAGTTTTTGGTGAAGCTGCCCGAAGGCGAAACCCTTCACTTCAAATCGGGAGGATACATCCAGATTGATGTCCCAAAAATAGAAGTCGATTTCAAAGATATCGAAGTAGAGGCCGAATATCGCGAGGAATGGGAACAAATGGGCGTTTTTGATTTGAAAATGAAAAATCCAGAACCCACTTTCAGGGCTTACTCGATGGCCAACCACCCTGCCGAGGGAAACATTGTGATGCTGAACATACGAATAGCCACGCCGCCGTGGGATCGTGCCAACAAGCGATTTATGAATGTGAATTCGGGGATTTGCTCCTCGTTTATATTTTCACGCAAGCCGGGCGATAAGGTGATGATTTCCGGGCCTTTCGGAGAATTTTTCCTGAAAGAGAACGACAACGAAATGATGTTTATCGGCGGTGGCGCAGGCATGGCGCCCATGCGTTCGCACCTGTTCCACTTGTTCTATACTGTGAAAGAGCGGAAGAAAAAAATAACATTCTGGTATGGAGCGCGGTCGCTACGCGAAGTGTTCTACTACGACGAGTTTAAGGAAATAGAAAAGAATTTTCCCAATTTCAATTTCACACTGGCGCTGTCGGAACCCAAACCGGAAGACAACTGGACAGGGCCCACGGGATTTATCCATCAGGTGATTTATGACGAATACCTGTCGAAACACGAAGAACCGGAAGAAATTGATTACTACATGTGCGGGCCACCCATGATGAACAGTTCGGTGCAAACCATGCTCTATAATTTGGGAGTTCCTGGCGAAAATGTACTTTTCGACGATTTCGGCGGATAATGTATATCATATTTAGAGGTCGTAATTTGCAGCCTCTATATATGATATTGAATTTGAAGGAAACGGATTTTAAGTTGCTGACTTAATCATTAGAGAGAAAGTGTAGTTAAACGGGATATAAACTGTTCGCCAAGGACATAAAATTAATTGTAATGGAAAATGAAGAAAAAAAAAGATTTTTGACAAGTAAAGCAGTTGGTACTTTGAGAAGCATAAGGGTTATAACCGATACAAAAACAGGAGTACAATATTTATTTGTAAATAATGGCTATGCCGGAGGGTTAACCTTATTAGTTGATAAAGATGGTAAACCCTTAATTGACAAAAGTAAAAGATACGAGAAGTGATTTGGTGAAAGAATATGGAGCAAAGTTGCGCCCATGAGTAATCTGCGTTCCGAAAATCACGCTTTTTGATTAACTTCGACTGAAAGCTATTGCAGCCACTTCGCTAAGATCATCTGTTAAATTCCCGTTTAATTCGCGTCTTTGATTTCATTTTACAACATAAACGGCTTGCGACTATACCATCAAATCAACAATATTATCGGATTTCCCTATACCTTCAGGGGAGCGCTCGACACATTCGATTTTACGGGTAAACCGACAAAAAACCTTAGCATCGTCCTCAGCCTGCAATGAAATCATTATCAAGATTTTTCAATTATGAAAATCTCAAACAAAAAACATCGCATTATAGTTCTAAAATAGTCAGAAATACATATTTTTATGATCGTCAAATTATTAAAACTTTATCAACGATGAAACGAAAACTCAGAATGGGTATGGTTGGCGGTGGTAGCGATGCGCTTATCGGCTCCGTTCACCGACTCGCAGCCCAAATGGATGGCCAGATAGAACTGGTTTGCGGATGTTTCAGTATAAATCCTGAAATCTCTTTGGAGTCGGGGCGTTCATACTACCTGCCCGACAATCGCATTTACACCTCCTACCAGGAGATGTTTGAAAAGGAAATGGAGCTTCCTCAGGGCGAACGCATGGATTTTGTCACCATTGTGACGCCCAATTTTGTACATTTCGCTCCGGCTATGATGGCCCTCGAAAACGGTTTTCACGTAGTCATCGACAAGCCCATCACCTTCACCCTCGAAGAAGCTGAAATGCTGAAAGAAAAACTTCACGAAACCGGCCTTCTTCTGGCGCTGACGCACACCTATTCGGGCTACCCGGCGATAAAGCAGGCCAAGCAGATGATTGCCGAAGGTGCCTTGGGCGAAATTCGCAAAGTGATTGCCGAATATCCTCAGGGATGGCTCTCGCGTAAGGTAGAAGACGAGGGCAACGCGCAGGCGTCGTGGCGCACTGATCCCAAACGCTCCGGAAAAGCCGGTGCCATGGGCGACATCGGAACGCATGTGCACCACCTCTCCGAATATGTTACAGGGCTGAAAACAAAAGAATTGTGCGCCGACCTGAATATCTACGTTCCCAACAGGCAACTTGATGACGACGGCGCTGTTATTCTGCGTTTCGAAAACGGAGCCACCGGTGTACTCTTTGCCACACAGATTGCCGCCGGCGAAGAAAATAACATACGGCTGCGTGTTTATGGCGAAAAAGGCGGGATCGACTGGCAACAGCAGGAACCCAATACCCTCGCCGTGCGGTGGAACGACCAACCCATGCAACTCTTGCGCACAGGCACAGGCTTCATGGGAACGGCAGCCAAAGCAAACTCTCGTGTTCCCGGCGGTCATCCCGAAGGATACATCGAAGCTTTTGCAAACATATACCGCAATTTTGCCGCTACGCTGATGGCTAAAATCGATGGACGCGAACCCAAACCGCAATGGCTCGATTTCCCCGGCGTGGAAGACGGAATACGCGGAATGAAATTCATAGACCTTGTGGTGAGAGCTGGATACGACGACAACATGAAATGGATTAAATGGGATGAATAAATCGTCACAGAATGATTAACAATGGAAAAATCAAAATGTAGAATTTTTTCTATTTTTGCAGAAATTTTTAAAACTAACGTTTGCATGAACGCGATTTTGTGTAGAGGTTATAATAAAAATGGACATATTTATTCACAAACAAAATTAATGTAAACATGAAAAAATTATTATTCGTAGGGATTTTAAGTATCCTTTTTGTGAGTGCATCTTTTGCGCAAGTTAAAATCGGGCTTACCGCAGGGTTTAATACTTCGAGACTTCTATTTGAGGATGAGAATACCGACTTCAAAGCCGGATTTCAAGCCGGTGTAGTAGCAGATTTAGGTATTACCCCTAATTTTTCTGTTATTCCGGAATTGCTTTTCAGTCAAAGGGGAGGTAAAGAAGAATTTGAGGAAGGTGGTACTAAAGAAACTAGCACCACAACACTTAATTATTTACAATTACCTGTAAATTGTGCTTACAAGTTTGATGTAGGCGCTGGTTCCAAATTTATGATTTTTGCCGGTCCCTACATTGGATATGGACTTTCTGGTAAAGCGAAATATGCGGCAGAAGAGGACGGAGAAAAATTTGATGATTCTGCGGACATCAAATTCGGATCAGATAAAGATTTAAAAGCGCTTGATTTTGGGGTCAATGCTGGCGTGGGCTACCAATACGAAAAAATATTCTTCAAACTGCAATTCAATCAAGGATTAAGTAATCTTTCGAATGAATCCAGTTATAAGATGAAGAACCAAAATATAGCCGTTAGCGTAGGTTATTTTTTCTAAAAACAAAAATCAGGCGGTTAATGAGTAGCCTCATTCCCACCTAATTAAAAAAAGCAACCTAAGTAGTGCAATGTAATATTGCACAAATCTACCAGCCTCATTGCCTAATCCGTCGGGAAAATTAGGTAATGAGGTTGATTTATATGGGTAACTTCGTCCTTGCCTGCGATGATTTTCATTTCTTTTTTATTACCTTTGTTTCGTATGTGTCAATTGATGTTGTTTTTGTGTTTAATTCACTAAAAATAAGCGATATATGACACATGAAATTTTTATTTTAGAAACTTAGGATTCACATAAAATAATTTTATCATGGCACGACCGGTTACAATTTACACAGGCCAATGGGCGGATTTGCCCTTGGAAACCATGTGCGACAAAGCCCGTCAATTTGGTTACGACGGGCTTGAACTTTGCACTTGGGGCGACCACATCGAAATCCCCAAGGCCGATCAGGCATACTGCGACGGGCGCAAGGCGTTGCTGGCGCAATACGGCCTCGACCTTGTGGCCATCTCAACGCATCTGGTGGGGCAGTGCGTCAGCGACGCCATCATCGATCAGCGCCACCGAAATATTCTTCCCGACTACATATGGGGCGACGGAAATCCCGAAGGCGTTAGGCAACGAGCGGCGCAGGAAATCATAAAAACTGGTGAAGCGGCAAAGCGCCTCGGTCTGAAAACCGTCATCGGATTCACAGGAAGCCCGATATGGCATCTGCTCTACTCTTTTCCGGCAGTGCCGCAACAGATGATCGACGACGGATATCGGACTTTTGCCAATCAGTGGATTCCCATTCTGGACGAATACCAGAAAATGGGTGTGCGGTTTGCCCTCGAAGCACATCCCACCGAAATAGCTTTCGATATTCATACGGCGCACCTCGCGCTCAAAGCTTTGAATCATCATCCAGCCTTTGGCTTCAATTACGACCCCAGTCATTTCGGATATCAGGGCGTTGATTATGTACGTTTTATTTACGAATTTGGTGATCGCATTTTCCACATGCATATAAAAGATGTGTACTGGAGCGACATCCCGATGGGAGTAGGCGTTTTTGGCGGACACATGGAGTTTGGCGACAACCGCCGCTACTGGAATTTTCGCAGTCCGGGACGCGGGAAAATCGATTTTGAAAATATCATACGTG
>WRIQ01000107.1 GCA_009782655.1 Prolixibacteraceae bacterium | reverse complement strand
TATCAAATAATCCTTCGCAGAGAAGCACAAACCCCACCAACGCCAATAATGCATCAGCAACAACCGGCGGACGTGGCAATTCCATATCGGGCGCCGAAGGCGGTGGACGCCCAGCTCGCGACGGTAGTTCCATCACGTCATCGACAGAAAATTCGGGCAGAGAAATGATAAGAGGCCAACAATCGGCAATCGGCGAACGTACACGCGCTTCCGGTGCTCCCACTGTCGGCCCAAACGTACAGAATGGTGTTTCATCGTCGGGAGCCACAAGGCAATATACACGTCCCGCCACCACAACAACCGGCACCGAGTCGCGAAGCAATTATACGCCAAGCTACAATCAACAAACAAGCACAACGCGTTCTACTTATAATGTACAAAGCGCTAACAGGCCTTCGTCGACGAGCTCGCAACAGAATACCGGCACAAAAAGTTCGACAACAAATTCGGACAGCTATTCGAGGCCGGCCAGTACAAACAGCAATAACGTTTACCGCTCCAGTTCTACATACAGCAGAAGTTCAAGTACGGGAACTTCCTCGTCAGGCAGTGCGGTATCGTCGTCCTCAAGCTCGTCATCGAAAAACAGCAGTTCTTCGGGCAGCTATTCATCGCCAACGAGAAGCAGCAGTAGCAGCAGTTCTTCGTCAGGAAGTTATTCATCTCCATCAAGAAGCAGTAGCGGAGGCGGCAGTTTCTCTGGAGGTTCGAGCAGCGGAGGCGGCAGTTTCTCTGGAGGTTCAAGCAGCGGAGGTTCGAGTAGCGGAAGTTCGAGAAGCGGCTCCTCCGGCGGAGGTGGAGGCAGAAGGTAAACCGGTCTGCAATGTTAAAACATAAACTTTTCCGGCTTTTGGAAAAAAGCCAAGGCCGAAAAAAATTAAAATTTAGAAATTTGAAAATCTAAAAAAATTACCATGATGTATAAAAATTTAATAGCTTTCGGATTATTAATTCTGTTGCCTTTTGCAGGCATATCACAGAATTTTGTTGACGCCCTTCGTTATTCATCGACGAAAATCGAAGGTACTGCAAGGGCGGGAGGCATGGGAAATGCATTTGGCGCTTTGGGTGGCGATTTTTCAGCCACAGTTATTAACCCTGCCGGATTAGGCGTATACAGGGCAGGTGAATTTGCCGTAACTCCTTCTTTCGGGAAAGTAGATATCAACAGCCGTTATTTGGGAACTTCGTCCAACGATTACAGATACAATTTTAATCTTTCAAATATCAGCTACGTAGCCAACATCGGCTCGGGCAACCGCAGTGAATCCGGACTGGTGGCCATAAATATGGGCGTGGGCTACAATCAACTGGTTGATTTTAAAGCAAAGGCGCTGGCCAAAACCAATAATGCCCAATCCTCATTCTTGGATCACATTACGGAAAACGCCAATTCTAGATATAACACGTGGAGCGATTATTATGAAGAACTGGCTTGGCGTACCGATTTATTGATTTATGATGAAGATAATGACGAGTATTGGCACGACATGATGCCCTATCCTGCGATAGGTTAT
This sequence comes from Prolixibacteraceae bacterium, assembly GCA_009782655.1. The sequence continues at coordinate 3,569 of WRIQ01000107.1, read as the reverse complement.
CCGGGCTACGGACAAAGCCAGCGAAAATTCTACGATTATTCGGGAGCTATCAATGAATATACCTTTGCCGTCGGTTTGAATTTCAGTCATAAATTTTATTTGGGTGCCTCGTTGGGAATTTTGGATGTTTATTACAAGGAATCTACCTATCATGAAGAATGGGATGCCAAAAATGAAATTGCCTATTTCGATGATTTAAAATTCAATACTTCATTACGCACAAGCGGCACAGGGTATAATTTCAAAGTCGGAGCCATTTTCCGCCCCATTGACATGTTGCGCTTGGGAATTTCCATTAACACGCCAACATTCTATAGCTTTAGCGATAATTTTTACACAACCATGTATTCGACTATCACTGACGAGCAAACCGCTGAGACTACCAAGAGGGAGTATGGTTCTCCCGTTTCGCGTTATGACTATCGCCTCGACTCGCCCTTCAAAGCGGTATTCAGCGGAGCTGTGATTATCAGCAAAAGAGGTTTGGTGAGTGTCGACTGCGAATACATGAATTATGGCAGCGCCAAATTACGCGACGGAGGCGACGGTTATGCTTTTTTTAATGAAAATGACGATACTAAAGCGCTATACAAAGCTGTCGCCAATCTCAGAGTTGGCGGTGAATACCGGGTTACCGACGCTTTCTCGCTCAGGGCAGGTTATGAATATTACCCTTCGGCGTTTAAAGATATGGCCTTAGAAGCCGAACAACCCAATTCGAATTTCAGTTACAATGTTATTTCCGCAGGCTTGGGATACAAAACAGCAGGAGGTTTCTTCGTTGATTTGGCTTACCGCCACATTGCATCGGGCAACTATGATATGCTTTATCCCTCTCCTTACTCCAACTTTTATCCCAAACCGGAGTTCGCAAAATTTGACAGAAATACAAATAAAGTTTTGCTGACGTTGGGATTTAGATTTTAAAACATATTAAATTGTCATAATTTAAGAATGCCCGGTTTTTGCCGGGTATTTTTTTGAAACGCCTACTGCTTTTCGGTCAGGTATTTCCAAAAGCGGCGCGGCATATGCTGTCGCTGCAACGATGGATTCAGACGCTCTTTTATGGTCAAAGCCTTAAAATATCCTTTCCACAAATCCTGAAAAAGCTTTTCATCTTCGGCCATCAACTTTTCGTCGAGCTTTCCGCTTAGCAGGTGTTCATCCTCGCCAAATGTAATTTCGACAACCGAATGTAGATCGTAATAAAAACCAAATTTCCGTTTCAAATCATAGATTACCCATTTTTGGTCTGAAAAGCGGTCTTTAAAATGAGTGATGGTAAGCGGAAGCGCATTGTAGCGCGGCGAGACCGGCGCAAAGAAAATATCGTCGGCAGCTTTTTGAAAACGCACGAACTGCTTGAGGTACTGGCTTTCATGTGCAACTTTCTGCGCTATTTGATGCACCTTGAGGATGTCCTTGTCGGCAAAATTATTTTCGATTGACAACGGGGCATCAACAGCTTTACGAATGTAGCGAAACAACGAATCTTCGTCGCGCTCGTCGTCGGCCAGCCAAGCATACATCAGCATATTACAAACATTGGCCGACAACTTTTTCGTGAGCATATTCCAAACCCGCGACGCCTTTTTTTCGTCGGTGTTCACATGGAAAACCTGTTCAGTGAACATGGGATGAACGGCGCCTTCAGGTAAAATGCTGTCGGGAAATATTTTACGGCCATAGGCATCAAATACAGTTGTCAGCAAACCCTCGAAACTCTTATCGTAAATGTAGACAATCATTCTTGTTCTTTCAGGCAACTAATCGGGAAAAACTATTGATAGTTGCGACAAATCTTTTTTCATTTTCTTCGGTTTGGGTTCCGTCAAAATTTTCCGCACATATTCGGGTGAAGCTTCGTTGACTGTAAACGCGGGAAGTTCGTTGCAGGTGATGAAATATTGCGCTTTTTTCATCACAACGCCAATTTTTTTCAGGTGCGAGGCGTTGAGTTTTCCATATTTGCGAGATGCAAAAATAAGTTTGGCCGATTTCACGCCTATTCCCGGAATCCTGAGCAGCAAAGCGTAGTCAGCTTTGTTGACATCCACGGGAAATACTTCGGGGTGCCGCAAGGCCCACGCCAATTTGGGATCGATTTCCAGGTCGAGATCGGGATAGCTATCGTCAACAATTTCATCCACCTTAAACTGATAGAAGCGCAGGAGCCAATCGGCCTGATAGAGCCTGTTTTCACGTTTCAGCGGCGCCTGTTTTATGGCCGGCAGACGGCTGTCATAGCTATTAACCGGAATGAAGCCTGAATAGTAAACGCGTTTCATGCTTGGACGTTTATATAACAACGACGAGAGATGTAGAATTTGTTTGTCGTTCTCGTCGGTGGCGCCGATAATCAGTTGCGTACTTTGGCCGGCGGGTACAAAACGCGGCGCAAAACGGAATTTACGTTTATCTTCAAGGCTTTGCAACATTCCCTGCTGAATGAATCGCATGGGCTGAAAAATGCTGGCGTGGTCTTTTTCGGGCGCTACAATTTTCAGGTTTTGCTCGGTGGGGATTTCAAGATTCACGCTCATGCGGTCGGCATATCGTCCGGCTTCGTCAATCAGCTCTTTGGAGGCGCCGGGAATGCTTTTCATGTGGATATATCCGTTGAACCGGTGCGATGTGCGCAATTCTTTCACCACCTGCACCATGCGTTCCATTGTGTAATCGGGATTTTTGATAACGCCCGAACTGAGGAAAAGCCCTTCGATATAATTGCGGCGGTAAAACTCGACGGTCAGTTCCACCAGTTCCTGCACCGTGAAAGTAGCTCGCTTGATATCGTTGCTCCGGCGGTTTATACAGTATGCGCAATCGTAAATGCAAAAGTTAGTCTGCATTATTTTGAGCAGCGAGACGCACCGCCCGTCTTCGGTGAAACTATGGCAAATACCCATTCCCCCTACCGTATTTCCCAAACCGCCCGAAGCATTATTCCGCACAGTTCCGCTCGACGCGCACGATACGTCGTACTTCGCCGATTCGGCCAAAACTTTGAGCTTATCGAGAATTATTTCTTTCATTGCAATACAAAGAAAACGATTTCGGACGAGACAAACCCTATCCTGAATCGCTTTTTACGGCACCTGTTGAAAACTTATTTTCCCTATTTTAAAGTCTGGGGAAATTTAAATAAATGTTGATTTTTTACCCAAGGCAACTATTCATTCTTCGGAGCCATTCTTCGTGATATTGAAGTATTTGCATACGCCTATTAATCCGCATTTTTCGCATTTGGGTTTGCGCGCCTGACAAATATAACGGCCGTGAAGAATGAGCCAGTGATGCGCTGTACCCACCAAATCTTCAGGGATATATTCCATCAGTTGACGTTCGGTTGCCAACGGCGTTTTGGCGCCTTCCGTCAGGCCAATTCGCGCCGCCACCCTGAAAACATGCGTATCGACTGCCATGGCCGGCTTATCGTAAGCCACCGAAGCAATCACATTGGCAGTTTTGCGCCCAACGCCGGGCAACGTCTGCAATTCGTCGACATCGAAAGGCACTTTCCCGTCGAAATCTTCAATCAGTTTTTTCGCCATTCCCACCAGATG
>WRIQ01000106.1 GCA_009782655.1 Prolixibacteraceae bacterium | reverse complement strand
TGATAATAATGTCGACAATATTAATGTCGGCGACGGTTTTTAATTCGTCTTTCGTTAAAAATGTCATTTAATAACCTCCTATATTTCGTTTACCAATCACCGGCGCGGTTAATGAACCGCTGCCGTCGTTGGCGGTTTCGTCGTTCAGGTATTCCTGTGCTTTCAAAATCGCATCGGTCAGCGCATCGGGAAAGTCGACAGGGTATTTGCCGCCTTTTTCGAAATTCAACATTTGCGCTTTGGCTTCTTCCCAGTCGGGATTCCGTTCAAGTTCTTCGCTAAAATCGAGTAGCCCGGTGATAAGTACGCTCACTAATGTTGTGTCAATTTTGATATATTTATCGACCGTGCTTTTTTGCGCAATAGGCACAATCCACGATTTATGTTTTAGGGCGGCGCGGTACAAAACCGGTTCGTAAATGGCTTCCTGGGCAACGCTGCCGTCATAGAAGAACAGGATAGAACTGTTCAACTTCAGTATTTTATTGGCCTGTGAATAATGATAAGCCAACGCCGTGTCTATGTCGGCGGTTTGTCGGCAATATACATCCAAACAGGTCATGTGCATGCCGCTGACGCCCAATGTTGCCATAGCTTTATAGCAAGCCGCATCGGAATACGCAAAATCCCAGTTGCCCACAATTACAAGGTACTGGCCAAACGCTTTAGGCTTTACCATGCGGATCATACTTTTTTTAATCCGCTTACCCACGTTGATAGGCGTGTTGTAAAATTCGCCGCTTAGCGTCTCCTTGTCGTGGGTATATTGTTTCTTTTTGCGAAGACAATCTGTACGGGTATAGCGCTCCGGCCACGACGGTTTCCATGCGTCGGTATTCTCGGCGTTTATTTCATCGTAATATTTATCGGTTAGGTTGATTAGGTACAGCGTGGCAAATTCCTCTTTGCGGATTTGGTTCCGCTTGGTGTCGATATTGCGGATATCGAAACCTTTCTTTTCCATCAAGGTATGAATCAAACCCTTTTCAACAAAATAGTTGTTGTTGATAATGGTTCGTTCCGACCGCGTAGAAAACGCACCTTGAATGTCGCCTGTAACTTTATCTGCGTATTCATTAACAAGGCGTTTGTTCATAGCTTTTTTCTTATCCTCGCAATCGTCGATGGAAACATATTCCAACCGCACGCCGTTTTGACGCAACCCTCGGAACGGCTGATCCAATCCCAGTGCTAAAAAAGTACTTCGGTCGGTGGTTTCAAACTGGCCGTCGGCCCAATTGCCATAGTTTTTTTGCATCCCGAAGTCTTTTACAATGCGGTTGTTGGCTTCGAATTGCACCTGCAAATCCTGTAACAACATGGCTGCACGAATTTCATTGGCCCCGACGGTCAGGAAAAATTTTGCTTTTTCGGATTGTTTCAGGGCAAACGGATAGCCCATGTTGGCGTGCGTCGACTTGGCACCGCCTCTGAATATGAGGTTGAAAAGCGTAATGTAAGCCTCGTAATATAAATCCTTGTAAATGGCGGTGTGATACCATGCGCAATCGCAGTCGGCCGTGGGAACCGGCGTGTCCTTACCAAAATAATAGTTGAAGAAAAGCCCGTAATTATCCGGTTCAAGAAGCATCTTTACGCGCGTTTCCTGTTCTTCGGGCGTCTCTTTGATAATGGTATCAATGGTGGATTTGTTGATGTAAGCCGTTTTGTTTTTGAAACGCTCCAATAACTCCTTATATTCTTTTTTTGTCATGGCCGTGTGTAATAAAATGCGATGCGTTTTAAGCGTTCGGCGGTAAAATGTTTCGGGAACATACCCCTTTGCCGTTTGTCCTTAAACCAGCGTTTGCTGACAATGCGTATTTTGCCGTCCATTTTCACGACAAACATTTGGGAGCCGGTGGCTTCGCGCAACCGGTCGGCTTTTCTTTTCATGCGCTCCACGCGCCAGCCAATCCACATCTGTTTCCACTCGCACCATAGCGCTGCCAACTCTTTCAGAACCTTATTCATTGCCTAATATCTCATTTGTTAGCCGGGTTAAAACCTTTTCCATTTTGGAGCGCACTTCCCTGAGCTCATCCAACAATGCTTCCTTTTGTCTGCGGCCTTCGCCCTTTTGCAGGTCGTTCATATACTCTTCGCTTAGCATCTCAAATGCTTCGTACATATACGAAAGAACCTGCTTTTTGCTGCTGAACTTCTCAAAGGCATTGGCATACTTCACCGCTTGGTCGGCGCTTATTTTCGGAGTTTTCCCTTCCAGTACATCGGCATAGCTTTCCAGTATCGAATTGCGTATTTCAGATAACGCAATTAGTTGGTTGCGCTTCTTTTTCTCAAAGTCGAATTCGCGTATCCATTTTTCGATAGTACCGGATGTTACATCGGCCATAATATCGGCAATTGTTTGGGCATCGAAGCCTTTACAATACATATCGCACGCCTGCGATATTTTTCTTTCCCTTTCCGCTTTTGAAAATTGAGCCATTTCCTTTGTTTTATCAGTGACACAAAGGTTCTTCAATTTTCTTTCTGATTAAAATTGAAAAATAATCATTGCGGGAATTTCCGCAATGACAGCTTAAATTCCCGCAATGATTATTTTCCGATTTGCCGCCCGCTTTTTTCTGATTTTACTTTGCTGAGAAAAAATACGCGCCCATGGCAGACGAAAAATATCAAATAGATTTTACCATCAGCGACGAAAGCGTAAACCGCTACGGTTACCGGATTCTCACGGAAGGCATCGACACATCCAAGTTTGAAGCCAATCCTGTGGGGTACTTCAATCACAACACTGCCGTGCCCGCCATCGGCAAATGGTTGAAGTTATGGAAAGATGACGGGCAGTTGAAAGGAACGTTCGAGTTTGACGGGAAAGACGAATTTTCGATGACGTTGTATCACAAGTATAAAAATGATTATATGCGGGCGGTGAGCCTTCACGTACTCCCTGTGGAAGAGAGCGACGATGAAAAATTGCTGCTTCCCGGCCAGCGCTATGCCACGGTTACAAAAAGCCAGTTGCTCGAAGTTTCTTTGGTTACGCTGCCTGGCAACGCCAATGCAGTGAAACTGTCTTCCGCTGCCGGTAATGATTATAAACCAAAATTGATTTTAAAGATGGATAAAGACGAAAAAACGGTTGAGCAACTCAAGTCGGAGTTGGAAGCTCAACGCAAACAGAACGCCGAAAATTTGGTGCTGCGGCACAAAGAACGCGGCGTGGTACAGGATGGCGAAGTTGATTCGCTGAAAGAACTGGCTTGCGGAAATTACGAAACCGTGAGTAAGATGTTGGAAGGCCGCAAACCGGTTGAAACCAAAAGCGAAGATTCGTCCGAAACAAAAGCGAAGGCATTGGTTGCCCTGCATGTGGGGCGCGGCGTGATTGCGCAAACTGAGGTTGCTTTTTACGAAAACGCGGCCAAATTCGATTACGAGGGTACAAAAAAACAACTCGAGGCCAGACAGGGTATGGCGGAGGTTCAGGAGTTCGTAAACGGTATGAACGTTGGCGGTGAACAGAAGCAGCCGACAAACGAACGCGCAGGCTGGGGATATTACGAGTATTTCAAAAACGATCCTGCGGCGTTGTCGTTCATGGAAAAAAACGAACCCGAAAAGTACAAAAAGCTAATAGCCGATTTTGAGGCCGAAAGCGCAAAGCTGGGTATAAACTGTAAAGTGGCGCCCTGATAATCGAATGCGAAGCCCGCGAAGTGGCTTACGAAGCTAATTTTTAAAACAAACAAATAACATTTTTACAAATGAAAAAGATTTTTGGAATTTTAATGTTGCTGGCCGTTGTGGCGGTTGGCATTTTTTGCGGCACTACCATTCCCGCGCTTGGCGTTATTCTGGCGGCGCCGCCTGTTGTGCTGGATACGCAACAAATCGTTTTTCTTCGGTCGTTGAAAGAAGAATACGAAGCCATTGACACGTGGATGAGCGAAGCGGATGATTTGAGTATGTTTGTGGAAGATGGGCAAACACTTGTTTTTCCCGAATCGGGCGCCGATCCGGCCGTATATAAAAACCGCGTGACCGACATCGACGATGTGGAACCCGAAGAAACCGTGCACAAGGTTGCCTTGGATGTTTACGACAGTCAAAACTATAAACTGCGTAATATCTACCTGCACGCACTGCCTTTCGAGAAAGTGCAGCATTACACTAAAAAGTCGGCTAACGCAATTGTTAAACAGGAGGTTTTAGACACGGCTTATGCTTTTAGCCCCGATTCGGAAGGAAACAAAAAGATTGTTATCCCGACAACCGGCCCCGCACGAAGCGACTATAAAATGATGACTTTAACCGACATGGAAACCCTTGCACGCGCCTGCGACAATGCCAGATTTCCCGAAGCTCGCCGTAATTTAGTGCTTCCTTCGGACATGTGGTGGGATTTGGTAACCAATAACCCGATTTTAAAAGGCCAGTTGGAACGTGCACCGCTTACCGGAATCATACTGCCGTTGGTGGTAGAATACTACGGGTTTAAAATTCACAAATCGGGCATGGATTTGAATGTGGGTTGGGACTTGGATAACGAGGTGAAAGCTGCACAGGGAACCGTAATCACCGGTGACATTGTGCCGTCGGGATTCCTTTTCCTCGGTTCCGAAGTATTCAGGGCAAGCGGAAGGTTCGAGATGTTTAAAAAAGTGAAAAGTCAGAACACGACCGGCCGTGCTGAAGAATTCGGGTTTCAGCACCGGTTTAAAACTGACTTCCAAATGAGCGCACAGCGCTATTCGGGACTGATATACATGGCAAAATCTGCATAGTTTTTTTTTCATAGGTTTATTTGGTTAGATTGATACCGTCGGGAGCTCTACCACTCCCGGCGGTTTTTGAAAAGCAAAGCAATGAAACGAAGTGCGATATATAAACCATTGCGCGATAAGGCAAGGCAATCGCTTCCTTATCTGAAATTTATCGACCTGCAAAAAGGGCAGATGAACACCCCGCAACAAAACTACCCGTTGCCGCTTCCGGCTCTTTTGGTCGAGCTGGGCGACTTCCGTTTCAGTAACCTATTGGAATTTCAGCAAAAAGGCGATGGAACGATTTCGTTCTATCTCTATATCGACTTGGTTTCCGACAGCATCCATACGGCTG
>WRIQ01000105.1 GCA_009782655.1 Prolixibacteraceae bacterium | reverse complement strand
GATTCCGCTGGGCAATTTGGTCTTATTCTCCTGCCAGTCGCCCAAGCCTGCGCGGTCGTTGTTGCGCGGATATTTGTTGGCAAACCATCCGTCGTCGAGCAGAAAAAGATCGACGCCCAGCTTTTTGGTATCCTTCAGCAATTCGGTCAGTTTCTTTTCATCGAAATCGAAATAGGTGGCTTCCCAGTTATTCAGCAGTGTGAGCCTTTCGCCCATGCCGTCGAGGATTTTGTGTTTGCGGGCCCAATCATGAAAATTGCGGCTGGCTCTTCCCTTTCCTTCGTGCGACAGCGTGTGCACAAAAGGCGGCGTTTCAAATTCCGCACCGGATTTGAGGCTGTAATCGGAAGCAAAATTGTTAATTCCCGGGATGATGCGGAGATTGCCGGTGGGGTCGACTTCAAAATCGATTTTGAAATTGCCGCTCCACTCCAACGAGCCGAACAGCACCGCGCCCTCATCTTCGGTGGCCGGCTTGTCAATGGAAACCATGAACGACGGCGGCTGGAAAAGGTTGGCGCGCGCACCCAATTTTGTGTCAAGCGTTTTGATGCCATGCGCGAGCTTATCCTCTTCGGCCTGCATCTCTTTGGCCCAGTCGCCGTGATAGTGACGCAGCCAATAGCTGTTTTCCCTCAACGTCAGGTTGGCCGACGCATATTTGTGCAGGGTGACGGCGCCTTTTTCGCTGTGTCGGATAACGCTCCATTGCTCAATCATGTCTTCTTCGAAAAATGATTTGTAAAATAAATCCACCTCAAAAGCGTAAACAGGGTCTTTCAATGAAATTTTCAAAATCTCGACGCCCGCTTTCTCTTTTTTTATTTCGTGGCTTACATATTTCAAGTCCAAAGAGTTGTTGCCGTCGGCGTGGGTCACGGCTATGGCCGGTTCTACAAGGTTGCGCGACCCCGACGATGTGTATGCCGACGTCAGCATTTTTGTATAATCGGCAGAGTTGCGCGCTCCGAATTGCGCGTTTATTTCGCGATAGCTCTCTGCCGACGAGAGTTTCTTCCCGTAGTAGATCATATTCAAGTCGTTGTTTTGTTCAACTTGAAATGCCATGGCATTGCGCTGTGTCTCAATGGAGATGACGGTTTGGGCGGTCGCAACGACGGAAGCTGCGAAAAAAATCGCGCCCGAAAGCATCATTTGTTTTACAGATAGTTTCATGGTAACAGGTTTATGGTTTTTCAATCACAGGTTGTCCTCCAATAAATTTTGGCGCGATATGTCAATGGCTTTCAGCAGCGTTTTGTCAATTTGCTGGATGATGGGATAAAATCCTTCTTCGCCCAAAATATTTTGGGCGATGTTGGCTTTTACCTGCGTTTTTATTATTTCGCCCGACAGCCTCATTCCCTCCTCGCTGTATGGAACGCCTTTGCTTTCAGCATACCTGATAAATATATCCATAATATTCTGGTTGTCAAGCCATTTTTCAATGGCTTGTGCGGTTCCCAGTTTTTTGAGTGTTTCGCGGTTTTGATCCGAATACTGGAATGCAAACTGGTAATTTAGCCTTTGTTGATGTATTTTCACGTAATAATCGGAGCGTCCGGTGGTGTCGGCGGGAACAAAAATATCGGGCATGATGCCGCCGCCGCCATAAACGAGGCGTCCGTTCTTGGTATAATATTTCAGCGAGTCGGCAAAGTGAATGCTGTCGGCATTGAGCATCTCGCCATGGAGGAGGCGCATGTACAGGTCTTCCGAATATTTGTCGTTTCCTTCGGTGTAGGGTTTCTGAATGCAGCGTCCGCTGGGCGTGTAGTAGCGTGCTACGGTCAGGCGGATGGCCGATCCGTCAGAAAACGATGTTTGTTCCTGCACAAGCCCTTTGCCGAATGAGCGCCGTCCGACGATAATTCCGCGGTCGTTATCCTGAATGGCGCCGGCCATAATCTCGCTTGCCGATGCGGAAAACTCGTCGATGAGGATAATCACATTTATATTTGCATAAGCATTTCTGTCCGAGGCGTTGTAAATTTTTTCAGGTTGCGATTTTCCGCGCGTAATCAATATGGGTTCGCCCGCCTCAAGGAACTCGTCGACCATGCGCACCACCGCCGTAAGGGATCCTCCCTGATTGCTCCGCAAGTCGATAATCACTTTTTCTGCGCCTTTGCCAATCAGTGTGTCCATGCTGTCTTTAAACTCGGAATAGGTTTGTTCCGAAAAACGCCCTATCTTGACGAAGCCGGTCTCTTCGTCAATCATATACGAAACGTCGATGCTGGTGAGAGGAATGTCGCCGCGCGTGATTTCAAATTCCAACAATTCGGGAAATCCGCGGCGGTAGTTTTTGGTGCGCACTCGGGTACCTTTTATTCCGCGAAGAAGCTTCAGCACCCGCTCATCCTTCACGCCCACACCAGCAATAAGCGTATCGTCAACCATCACAATGCGGTCGCCCTGCATGACGCCCACGTTTTCAGAAGGGCCGCCCGAAATAACAGCGATAACTACCACCGAATCTTCCTGAATGGAAAACCGAACGCCGATACCCGAAAAGTTGCCCCGCATCTCCTCTTCCACTTCCTGCATATATTTGGCGGGAATGTAGCTACTGTGCGGATCAAGATTTTCGAGCATCTGGGGAATGGTTTTCTCGATGATCTTCTTGCTCTCAACCTTGTCAACATATTTCTTGTCGATCAGATCAAGGGTGATGTTGAGTTTATTGCCGACTGTCATTCTGGAGCCGTTGTATACAGGTTGGCTTTTGCGCCCCAGCATGTTTCCCAAAAACAATCCCGCAATCATGGCGACAGCCAGTAGCACAGGTATATAAATATTATATTTCTTCATGTTCCTCTTTTAGTGACGATAAGTCGATTCCTACATTTTTTACTTCAATTCCTGCGCGTATCAATAAATTAACGCCGTCGTCGGTATGATAATTTTCGGTAAAAACAACCCTCCTGATTCCCGCTTGGATGATGAGTTTCGAACATTCGACGCAGGGCGACGAAGTTACATACAAAGTGGCGTTCTCGCTGCTGTTACTCGATTTGGCCACTTTAGTGATGGCATTGGCCTCGGCATGAAGAACATAAGGTTTTGTCCTGAAGTTTTCGTCTTCGCACACATTCTCGAATCCCGATGGCGTTCCGTTGTATCCGTCGGAAATTATCATTTTATCTTTTACCAGCAGTGCACCCACTTTGCGCCGTTTGCAATATGAGTTTAGCGACCAGATGGCTGCCATTTTTAAATACCGCTTGTCGAGCAGGGTCTGTTTTTTATCTTCCATGTGTTTTTGCTGAAATATGCAGGTTATTCATATTTTTATGCGGTTACAAAAATAAACCGTTTTCTATTGAATCGGCGAAATAATACGCCTATTTTAGTTAAATCTTTCGAAAAGATATTGTAAGTATATTTGTTTTCGTTTTATAAAAAACGTGTATTTATATATTTAGGATGCGTTCGGGAAACTGCGGGCAAGCTCCCGTTTCCTCTCAATTTTCACTATATTTGCAACAAAATTTAAAGAGTATAAAATGAAGCAACTTATTTATTTTCTTGTTATTGCGCTTCTTATCTGCGTAATTTCATGCAGCAGTTCGTCCAAGACTGCCAACAGCAATATTGTAATCATAGAAACCGATTACGGAATAATAAAAGTCAGGTTGTACGACGAAACGCCCCAGCACCGCGACAATTTCAAAAAGCTGGTTAGCGAAGGTTTTTACAACGACTTGCTTTTCCATCGCGTGATCAAAAAATTCATGATTCAGGGCGGCGATCCTCAATCTAAAAACGCTGTCGAAGGGCAGCAACTGGGAAATGGCAGCCCCGGATATACCATTCCCGCCGAATTTGTCCCGGGACTTTTTCACAAAAAAGGAGCCCTCGCCGCTGCACGAATGGGCGATCAGGTAAATCCCGAAAAAGAATCGAGCGGTTCCCAGTTTTATATTGTTCAGGGCGAAGTTCTCAGCTCGGGACGTTTGGACACAATCGAAATGCAAAAACAGAATGCGCAGAAGCAGGATATTCTCCGCGAGCTCTTCATGCCGCACCAGCAGGAAATGAATCAACTGCGACAAAATGATCAAACCGCTTTTCAGGAAAGAATCTACAAGTTTCAAATCGTCGCCGACAGCATTTTCGAAGCCACGCCAAAATATACGCTCACTCCGGAACAGAGAGAAGCATATTCAACAGTTGGCGGCACGCCCCATCTGGATGACAACTACACCGTTTTCGGCGAGGTGGTGGAGGGGCTCGATGTCATCGACAAAATTGCCGCCGTTGAAACCGCCGCCGCCGACAGGCCGGTGAAAAATGTGAAAATGCGTATGAAAATGGAGAAATAGGCGATTCTGACCGACAGGAAACACACAGCGTTGAAAGATGAAACAAGTGTGACGAACGCTGTGTGGCATTAAACCCGGATTCAGTTTAATTATTTTTTCCGTATCAAAAATTTTATCACAGGAAACAGATAATTTCGAAAAAGAAAACTAACTTTGCGGCACACTGCGTGGATGGATTTGAGATTGATTGCAACCACAGGAAAAAATGCTAAAACAGTCGATTTTACTGTTGTATCAATCCCTGTCCCGCAGCCATTTGTTTAATCTCCGGTTTCCGGTAATAATTATTTTATACGATGAGTTATTTATTTACAAGCGAATCTGTTTCGGAAGGACACCCCGACAAGGTTGCCGATCAGATATCCGACGCATTGCTGGATCAGTTTTTAGCATTCGATCCGGCATCGAAAGTAGCTATTGAAACGCTGGTTACCACGGGACAGGTAATCGTGGCCGGCGAGGTTAAATCAAAAGCCTATGTGGATGTGCAGGAAGTGGCCCGCCGCGTTATTCAGAAAACAGGCTACACAAAAGCCGAATACCGTTTTGATGCAGATTCGTGCGGTGTTTTGTCGGCCATTCACGAGCAAAGCCCGGATATAAACCGCGGCGTCGAGCGCACCGATAGGTTGGAACAGGGTGCGGGCGATCAGGGAATGATGCTCGGGTATGCCTGCAAAGATACCGACAACTACATGCCGTTGGCGCTGGAACTGTCGCACGCTATTTTGATTGAGCTTGCTCAAATTCGCCGCGAAAGAAAA
>WRIQ01000104.1 GCA_009782655.1 Prolixibacteraceae bacterium | reverse complement strand
GGACTGGCGGCGTTTTTGCAATATTCGCGGCAATTCGGGAGGCCTGTCAATGAGTTGGCCAATCAATACAACAGTTTGCAGGCTGCCATTGCCGGCGCCGAGCGTATTTTCCAAGTTATCGACGAAGCGCCCGAAACCGTGGACGACACGGAAAACCCTGCCAGAATAGAAGGAAAGCTCAAAGGCGATATCCTATTCAGCAACGTCAGTTTTGCCTACGAGCCAGAGAAACCGGTGCTGAAAAATATTTCGCTTCATGCGGCGCCCGGGAAGAAAACGGCGTTGGTTGGCTCAACAGGCGCCGGAAAAACAACCATTTTCAATATTCTTCCCCGTTTCTATGATGTGCAGTCGGGGAAAGTGCTCATCGACGGAATTCCCATTCGCAACATGAGCCGCGACGATTTGCGCAATTCCATGGCTTTTGTTTTGCAGGACACCCACCTTTTTTCGGGGACGGTGATGGAAAATATACGCTATGGAAAATTGGCAGCCACCGACGAGGAAGTTATTAAGGCTGCAAAATTGGCAGCCGCCCATTCCTTCATCACGCGGCTTCCCGCGGGCTACCAAACGGAGCTGAAAGAAGACGGCTCAAACCTCAGTCAGGGGCAACGCCAACTGCTCAACATTGCCCGTGCAGCCATTGCCAATCCGCCCATCCTGCTGCTCGACGAGGCCACCAGCGACGTTGATACGCGCACCGAAATCCTCATACAGAAAGGCATGGATAAACTGATGGAAGGACGCACAAGCTTCATCATCGCCCACAGGCTTTCAACTGTCCAAAATGCAGACGAAATCATCGTTATCGAGAATGGCAGGATAATTGAAAGAGGCCCCCATCGTAAATTGTTGGAACGAAAAGGTCGATATTATGAACTTTATACCGGTCAGTTTGAATAGAAAGCATGACAAAATCTCACGTCAGGCTTTATTTTTTGGTTAATAGCGGGGTGGCTCAAAGGTTAAATTGTGGCAGGAATTTTTTAAAGCCTGACAAATAACTACATTTGCGCTACCGATTAAGAATTTAATAATACATGATATGGCATTTGTCACTAAAATTTTAGGTAAAATTCTGGGCAATAAATCCGACAGAGATATTGCAGAAATAAATCCTGTTGTCGCTTCTGTCAACAAAGAATGGGAAAGGGTAAACAAACTTTGCAACGACGATATTCGTGGAGAAACATTCAAGTTGAAAAACATTATAAACGAGCGTATTCAAGCTGAAGTTGATGAAATTGAAAAACTCAGGCAGGAAGTTGAGGAAGTCGAAATTCAGGATAGCGAAAAGATATACGAACGCGTTGATAAGCTGGAGGATATAATTCTGGAAAAACTGGAAGCGGTGCTAAAAGAGATTTTGCCCACTGCTTTTGCCATCGTAAAAGAAACCGCTAACAGATTCACACACAGCGAAACGGTAGTTACCACCGCCCTTGATTATGACCGCGATTTGGCGGCCGCTCGCTCGCATGTGATTATCGAAGGCGATAAAGCCATATGGAAAAACAAATGGATGGCCGGCGGAAACGAAATAATCTGGAACATGGTGCACTACGACGTACAGCTCATTGGCGGCGTGGCTCTCCACAGCGGTAAGATTGCTGAAATGGCCACCGGCGAAGGAAAAACTCTGGTGGCTACGCTGCCCGTTTTCCTCAATGCTCTGGCCGGACGCGGCGTTCATGTGGTTACGGTTAACGACTACCTTTCTAAGCGCGACTCCGAATGGATGGGCCCGATTTTCGAATTTCACGGATTGACGGTAGATTGTATCGACAAGCACCAGCCCAACTCGGAAGCGCGAAGGGCTGCCTACAATGCCGACGTGACTTATGGAACCAACAACGAATTCGGTTTCGATTACCTGCGCGACAATATGGCCATTAACCCCGAAGATTTGGTGCAGCGCAAGCATCACTACGCCATTGTCGACGAGGTTGACTCGGTTTTGATAGACGATGCACGCACTCCGCTCATCATTTCCGGACCGGTGCCAAAAGGCGACAAACAGCAGTTCGAAGAGCTGAAACCTTATGTGGAAAGACTCAATAGAGTTCAACGCGAATTTGTCAATTCCACATTCACCGAAGCTCGCAAACTGCTTACCAAGCCGGACGCTACCGACGAGGAAAAGAAAGAAGGCGGCTTGCTGTTGCTGAGAGCCCACAAAGGTTTGCCAAAAAATAAAGCGCTGATAAAATTCCTGAGTGAAGAAGGAATGAAAGCGATCCTGCAGAAAACAGAAAACTATTACATGCAGGACAACAATAAAAATATGCACATTGTCACGGATCCGCTCTTTTTCGTGATCGAGGAAAAACACAATTCGGTGGATCTGACCGACAAAGGAATCGACTTGATATCGGAAGGTTTTTCCGATCCCACTTTTTTCATTTTGCCCGATATGGGCGCTGAAATTGCCGAACTCGAAAACTCATCGCTTTCTAATGAAGAGGTTCAGGAGAAAAAAGATGAGTTGATGCAGGATTATGCCGTAAAATCGGAACGTGTACATACCATCAACCAGTTGCTGAAAGCCTACACCATGTTCGAGATAGATGTTGAATATGTGGTTATCGACAACAAAGTGAAAATTGTGGACGAACAAACAGGCCGTATCATGGAAGGGCGCCGTTATTCCGACGGTTTGCATCAGGCCATAGAAGCCAAGGAGCGCGTTAAAGTAGAGGCGGCGACACAAACTTTCGCAACCATCACGCTGCAAAACTATTTCAGGATGTACCACAAACTGGCTGGCATGACCGGAACCGCTGAAACCGAAGCGGGAGAATTTTGGGACATCTACAAGTTGGAAGTTGTGGTTATTCCTACCAACGAATCGATTGTTCGCGATGACCACAACGATTTGGTTTACAAAACCAAACGCGAAAAATACAGTGCTGTTATCGACGAAATAAGCCGCCTGCACAACGAAGGCCGCCCCGTTCTGGTGGGAACAACATCGGTGGAGATTTCGGAACTTCTGAGCCGTATGCTCAAGATGAAAGGCATTCACCACAACGTTTTGAATGCCAAGCTACACGCCCGTGAAGCCGATATTGTTGCCGAAGCCGGACACAAAAAAATGGTGACCATTGCCACCAATATGGCGGGCAGGGGAACCGACATCAAGCTGACGCCCGAAGTGCGTGACGCCGGCGGCTTAGCCATAATCGGCACCGAAAGGCACGAGTCCCGACGCGTAGACCGGCAGTTGCGCGGACGCGCCGGAAGGCAGGGAGACCCCGGCTCGTCGCAGTTTTTTGTTTCGCTGGAAGACGACCTCATGCGGCTTTTTGGCTCCGACCGTATTGCAGGAATGATGGATCGCCTCGGACTGAAAGAGGGTGAAGTGATTCAGGCTTCCATGATTTCCAAATCGATTGAAAGAGCGCAGAAAAAAGTAGAAGAAAACAACTTCGGAATTCGCAAGCGCCTTCTCGAATACGACGATGTGATGAATTCGCAGCGCGAGGTCATCTACAAAAAACGGCGGCACGCTTTGTTCGGCGAGCGCCTCGATGTGGATGTACTCAACATGATGGACGATTCGGCGGAAAGCTTGGTGAACGATTATCATGGATCGAACGAATTTGAAGATTTCAACCTCGAACTGATGCGGCATTTGTCCATTGAATCGCCGGTTAACACTGACGAATTTAAAACGATGAACGCCAACGAGATTATCGACAGAATCTATCAGGCGATAATCGATTCATACAACCGCAAAGTGAGTTTCATCTCAAAACAGGCTTATCCTGTTATCAAGAATGTGTACGAGAATAAATCGCATCTCTACACCAATATTGTTGTTCCCATATCCGATGGCCGCCGCCTGTACCAGATTGTCTGCAACTTGGAAAAGGCTTATAAGAACAAAGGGAAAGAGCTGGTGAAATCCTACCAGAAACATATTGTGCTGAATACCATCGATGAAGCGTGGAAAGAGCAACTGCGCGAAATGGACGACCTGAAACAGTCGGTGCAAAACGCTTCTTACGAGCAGAAAGATCCGTTACTGATATATAAATTTGAATCGTTCAACCTGTTTAAGGTGATGGTGAATAAAGTCAACAAGGATATTGTTTCGACGCTGATGAAAGGGAATATTCCGATTCAAAACCCTGAGCAGGTGCGCGAGGCGGCAGAGCGGAAACGTACCGATATGAGCCGTTACCGTACGCAGAAAAACGATTTGACAACGGCGTCGAATCCCATGGAAGGAGCCATTACGCAAACCCAGCAAAAAACGCGCACTGAACCCATTAAAGTGGAAAAAAGAGTAGGACGAAACGAGCCTTGCCCTTGCGGGAGCGGCAAAAAATATAAACAGTGCCACGGCGCGGGAGGAAATTAAAAAAATTGACAAATGGTAATTTCAAAAGTCGAATACCGGAATTTTCGCATCATACATAACTAAATTATGAATAAAATTTAAACTATTATGTTTCAGTTGGTTAATTTTATAACTTGGGATGCTTCCCCCGAATTATTCGCTGTTGGGTCCTTGGCGGTTCGGTGGTACGGTTTGTTGTTTGCAGGCGGTTTCCTTATCGGCTATTTGATTGGCGAGCGGATGTTGCGTTCCGAAAAAGTAAACCAGAAATGGATCGACAGCCTTTTCTTTTACATCATCATTGCTACGATTGTGGGATCGAGGCTGGGGCATGTCCTTTTCTACAATTGGGATTTTTATTCCCAGCATCCGGCCGAGATTTTCAAAATTTGGCATGGCGGGCTTGCCAGTCACGGCGGCGCTTTGGGAATTATCATCGCCCTGTTTATTCATTCGAAAGTGGTGACCAAACGCACAATGTTATGGTCGCTCGACAGGATTGCTGTTCCCACGGCTTTGGTGGGCGCTTTTATCCGCATGGGAAACCTGATGAATTCCGAAATCTACGGTATTGAAACCAACTTCCCTTGGGGATTCATTTTTGTGCGCACCGGCGAAACGGTTCCCAAGCATCCTACTCAAATCTATGAGGCTTTGGCGTATGTGCTTTCTTTTGGAATTTTGATGTATTTCTACCGAAAAACGTCGGTAAAAAACCGCCCCGGATTCTTGCTCGGCATGTTTTTTATTTTAATTTTTACCGCCCGCTTTTTCATCGAATTTATCAAGG
>WRIQ01000103.1 GCA_009782655.1 Prolixibacteraceae bacterium | reverse complement strand
GATTGCTTACGGCGAAGAAAATCGCGATTGGGGCGGCGCTTTCGCCGTTTACCGGGGCCTCACTGAAGTTTTACCATACCACCGATTGTTCAATTCGCCCATTGCCGAAGCCGCGATTGTGGGTACGGCCATCGGATATGCGATGTGCGGCGGCAGGGTGATTCCCGAAATTATGTATTGCGATTTTCTGGGACGTTCGGGCGACGAAGTTTTCAACCAACTGCCCAAATGGCAGGCCATGAGCGGCAACGTTTTGAAAATGCCTGTGGTTCTGCGTGTTTCAGTGGGTTCGAAATATGGAGCGCAGCATTCGCAGGATTGGACAGCGTTTGCGGCGCACATTCCCGGCTTGAAAGTGGTTTTCCCGGTTACGCCCTACGATGCAAAAGGGTTGATGAACAGCGCCCTGCAAGGAACAGACCCTGTGGTATTCTTCGAGAGCCAGCGCATTTACGACATCGGCGAAATGTTTCATACGGAAGGCGTTCCGCAAGAATATTACGAAATTCCCTTCGGTGAACCCGATGTTAAAAGAGTCGGAAACGATGTAACCATTCTCACCATTGGAGCCACTTTATACCGCGCCATCGAAGCCGCCGACACGCTTCAGTCTAAATATGGCATTTCGGCCGAAGTGATTGACGCCCGTTCGTTGGTGCCGTTCAATTACGACCTTGTAATCGAATCGGTGAAAAAAACCGGACGGATAGTTATCTCCGGCGACGCCTCGTCACGCGGCTCATTCATGCGCGATTTGGCATCGAACATTACCGAACTGGCTTTCGATTATTTAGATGCTCCGCCGATGGTTGTTGGCTCCAGAAACTGGATAACGCCCGCCTATGAGTTGGAAGACAGTTTTTTCCCGCAGCCGTCTTGGATTATCGACGCCATTCATCAACGTATTCTGCCTCTCAAGGGGCATGTGGTGGCAAACGATTTCTCCGAATCGGAACAGTTGGACAGAAACGCGAAAGGTGTGTAAAATTGAGGCTGTTACACTAAGTTCAGTTATTAAAATGCGAAAATCGCACTTCGGGAAGTCGAAAAAGACAAACTTTCGACCACAAAATAACTATATGCCTGAGTTAAGAAATTCCGTTTAGAAATTTAGGTTTCATGAAAACTTCTGCTTTAATAAACTATTTTTGTTTCTGAATTGCAGAATTAGGTTTTGCACACCAAAATCCATATCCATATTTGTCAGGGATGGTTAAGTATATTGAAGCAAAAAGCATATTATCAAAACTTAAGGGAGAAGATCCTTTTTTCGGAATTGCCTGTAACATGAATCTTTACCGCGGTTGCCAACATGGATGCATTTATTGCGACACAAGAAGCAAGTGTTACGGGATAAATGACATTTCGGTCATTTATGTTAAACAGAACGCTTTGGAACTTTTGCGCGGGGAGCTTGCCTCCAAGCGAAAGAACAAAGCTACCATCGGCACCGGCTCCATGAACGATCCCTATATGCCCGTCGAAAAAGAATTAGAATTAACGCGAAAGGCATTACGGATAATCGGCGATAACAAATTTCCGGTTCACATTATCACAAAAAGCAATTTGGTGGCGCGCGACATCGATATTTTGCAGGATATTTCGCAGACCTACGCCGCTGTGAGTTTTACCATCACCTCGGCCGACGATATGCTGTCGCAGAAGACAGAACCGCTGGCACCCCCGCCATCGGAGCGATTTGTGGCCATGGAAAAACTGACGGAAAGGGGAATTTACACAGGCGTAACCCTCATGCCGATACTGCCTTTCATCAATGACAATACTGGGAATATCGAAAACATTGTGAGAAAGGCGAAAGATGCGGGTGCATCCTATATCATTTCAATGTTCGGCGTTACCCTGCGGAAAGGATCGAGAGAATATTTCTATAAAGCATTGGATGGTAAATTCCCCGGCATCAGGGAGAAATATCAATCCCGGTTTGGAGAACGATATGAATGTTACAGCCCGAATTACAAACTATTGGAGAATACTTTTCAAGAATTAACCACGAAGCTGGGCATCGATATAAAAATGAAATTCTACGAGCCAAAGACATATATCCAACAATCACTTTTCTGAAAATCATTGAACCAAATTTTATCACACTGACAAGTTGAAAACGCAGAGGCAGGCTCAGCCCACGCCTGCATCGAAAACAGATTTGATAAGCTTGTGTCTGCCAAATGAAAAAATGTCGCCATCTTTTGGCTTCCTGCAACGCAATATTGAATCGAAGGGCGCGTTATTATAGCACGATTAACAGAAAAGCGCCATTAATTTAGCGACAGAAAAATCAACGATCAATCAATTCGGTGTTTTCTGTTATACTACGAGGAGCTAACCACTCCTCGTTTTTTGCTTTAATGCTTTTGCATTGACCCGTCAACCGAT
Organism: Prolixibacteraceae bacterium; assembly: GCA_009782655.1. The sequence continues at coordinate 2,809 of WRIQ01000103.1, read as the reverse complement.
TGTCAATTATACAAAACGTTCAAATTTATAAATCAGGATATTTTATGAAAAGCATTATGATTTTTTTGTTGCTTTTTGCCGTCACGCTCGATGTTTGCGGGCAGCCCAAGCGCAGGCAGAAAGTGAAAAGAAAATACCGCAAAACAGAAGTTATGGCCGATATGCGAAATACTGTTGTCCATGGCCGCGTGCGGAATCTTGAACGCGAGCCGATTGTCGGGGCTTCCATCCTTGTTTTCGGGTTGGACAAAACCGTCAACACCAACGAAGACGGCGAATATTTCCTGCGCGGCCTTCCCGATGATATCATTTCCATTCAGGCTTCGTTTCCCGGATACAAAAGCAAAATTATTGATTTCTACCTCCACGAAGGCGTTAACGACATCTACTTCACTCTCGACCGCGATGATGTTGTCCTCAAGGAAGTTCCGGTGACAGCGCAGCAACGCGAGCAGAACATTTTGGCCATTTCGTCGACGCTGACCGCCCTCGGCGCCGATTTTTTGGAAAATACGCGCACACAACATCCCGGGCAACTTTCCGATCACGTTCCCGGATTGAATGCGAACATGGAAGCGCCGCACCGTCCGTTGTTCATCATCAGGGGAATCACCAGCGACGACTTTGATCCGGCGGCGCAACCGCGCGTGGCCGTTTACTTCAACCAGATTCCCGTCAGCAGATCGGGCATAACGCCGACCGAACTTTTCGACATGGAACGTGTGGAGGTGATAAAAGGGGCGCAGGGAACTCTCTTCGGACGGGGAGCACAAGCAGGCGCCATCAGTCTGATCTCCCGAAAGCCGGTTGCCGCTTTTGACACCTACCTGTCGGCCGCCGCAGGAAATTTTGGGATGAAAGAGTTTCAGGGAATGGTGAACCTGCCCATGTGGAAAGAAAAACTGCTTTTGCGCGCAGCAGCTATCTACTCCTTTCAGAACGGATATGTGAAGAACAGCGCCAACGGAACTTTAAACGGAAAAAACACTTTGGGTGGAAGATTTTCGGCCCACATAGAGCCTTTTTATAATGTGAAAATCGACCTGACGGTTAATTATCAAAATGATAACAACCCCGGAACCGCCTACATGAGCAACCTGTTTCCGAATTATAACGGCGTGAGCGATATTTTCCAATACGAAGCGTCGTTGGGAAATGGCAAAAATTTGCATAACAAACGCCAGATTTTTGGCAGTTCGCTTCATGCAAAATATTCTTTCAACGAAAACAACTACCTGAGTTCCCTCACCTCATTTCATCTGAACTCGGCCGATTCGCGTCAAGACGGCGACGGAACCATCGCTCCGGCAATCGACATGGCCGAGCGCCTCAAGGGAAGCCAGCTTATGCAGGATCTGCGCTACAATTTTTCGCTGAAAAGCAGAATAAACGGTTTAATCGGCGCAAGCTACTGGCGTGAAACAGTGAAACGACGCCACCTGTTCAGCCCCGACGAGCGATATTTTGCATACTTGATTCTGGAGACGGCCGAAAATATGATTAATGAAAGCGGTAGACCCAACCCGATGGAAACGCTTCCCAACAATCCGCAATTGGGACTGCTGGCAGGCATGCCTCTGGCGGGAAGCCACGAGGAAGAAAATAGCCGCCAAGCCCACAACAGAGCTTACGATGTTTTTATGGACGCCACATTTCTGATGAGTACGAGGATCAGCCTGACCGCAGGAGTCCGGGGCGCCTTCGAAAAATTCAACGTTTCAAACGAATCGATGATGACGGGCGGAAGCGAATCAGTGCTGGGGCAACTGTCGGGAAAATATCCGAACCTTCTTTTCAAGCCGTCAGACTATATGAAAGTGGAAAGGAAATTTTCGTCGCTTGTCTATCGCGCCAGCCTGAAATACGACGTCAATTCATACATGACCGCTTTTGCGGGCTATTCGAAGGGGCGCCGTCCCAATGTCATTCATTTTGATTGGGCAGGCAACTACAAAGTGCTGAACGCCGAAACTGTCAACAACTTCGACGCAGGTTTTAAATGGATGCTGCTGCAACGGTTTTGGATCGATATAGGCGGTTTTTACCAGCGTTACGCCAACTTCCAAACCAATAACTGGAACGCCAACACCTTTGACTATTCTGCTGCTGATGCGGGCAGTGCAACTATGTACGGCCTCGAAACCACCGCCAAAGCCGCCGTTGTGAAATTCCTGAATATCTTCGCCAACTATGCCTATACACATGCACGCATCGACGACACCGACAGCCATGGACACACACAAAAATATGCCGGTAACAGGATGCGCCTCACGCCCGACCACAGCTACTCCGCAGGATTGAATGCCAAAGCAAAAATATCCGACAACCTGAGTTTGGTTTTCACGCCGTTGTGGTCGTGGAAAAGTCATATCTGGTTCGAAGATTCCAATGCTTCGGGGTTGGAGCAAAATGCCTGTGGATTGTTGAGTGCCAATTTGGTTTTCAGAATGCAGGACCCCAAACTGGCGCTTTCGATTTTTGGGGCTAATCTGCTTGACGAACATTATGTTATCAGCGCCGGAAACACGGGCGCCCTGTTTGGCATTCCTACTTTTGTGCCCGGCGCGCCGCGTATGTTCGGCACAAAACTGACATGGAGTTTTTAAACTCCTGAGGTCTTTACTAAATCAGCCAGAAAATCGACCCACTCCTGACTGTCGTTCAGCGCCGGCGCCAGTTGAATCTGTTCGCCGCCATGCGATGCAAAAAGTTTCCTGTATTCATGGCCGATTTCGACAATTGTCTCCATGCAGTCGGCGACAAAAGAGGGTGAAAAAATAAAAATTTTCCTTACCCCGGCGGCAGCTTT
>WRIQ01000102.1 GCA_009782655.1 Prolixibacteraceae bacterium | reverse complement strand
ATATTTTACGAACTCACGGTTTGTTATTTTTCCTGCTTGTTGCTTTAATCCGTCTAAAAAATCTTTTGTTTTGTCAAGCGGTAATGCATTTTGCATTTCTGGTGAAAAATTTGCAAAAATTGCTTCAAAGTTGTCAGAGTTATAGTTTGTTTCAAAGCTGTCTGCAACAGTTTTATAAGTTGCCTTCTCCTTCTGCCCAAATGTAAGATTTGTCAAGAGTGTAAAAATTAAAATTGTCAAATTTTTTTTCATAAACTTTCTATTTTGCTGTCTGTTCATAAAATGGCGCCCAACATCCCGCGGCTTGGCATGGCGGCAACTCCATCGAACTTGCCACAAAGATAATCATTTTTTACCTGTCCAACGGTTTGGGGTACATTACTATTTAATTTAACCAGCTCCTGTTCAAAAATTTTTACTCATTTTATTTTCGCCCCCAAATCTCCCGCGCCTGTTGCAATTGTTCGGTTTTACCAACGTCGACCCAGCAGGATGCGTCGTCTTTGAATCCGACGATAAGGTGGGATTCCGCCAGCCGGAGATAGAGGTCGGTAATGGAGAATTTGCCTTTTTGCGATATAAGCGGGAAAATCGCGGGGTCGATAATATGAATTCCACTGAAAGCAAGGGGCATAAGCTGCGTACGGGGCTTTCCAGTTTTGAGGATAACATCGTTATTGGCTTTGTTTTGCCATCCGGCAAGGCACAAATCATTGTCGAACAGGAAGTAACGTTGTGTTTCGCGGTCGCGCACTGCAAGCGTCGCCAAGCCATTGCGTTCATTGTGATATTGCAGCAGTTCGTTCATATCAAGGTCGCAGAGCACATCCACATTGTGGGCAACAATGGGTGTGCTGTGATCGAAAAGGGGCGCTGCGTGCACCAGTCCGCCGCCGGTATCGAGTATGGCGCCGCTCTCGTCCGAGATGTGAATTGTGATTCCGAAATAATGGTTTGCCGCCAAAAAATCGCGTATCATTTCAGGAAAATGATGCACATTCACTACAATTGTACGGCAACCTGCCGTTATCAGTTTTTCGATATTCCATTGCAACATGGGCTTACCCTTTATTTCCACCAGTGCTTTGGGAATATGATCGGTGATCGGCCTGAGCCTTGTCCCCAATCCCGCCGAGAAAATGATGGCTTGCCTGATCATGCTTGTCTGATTTTTGCATAATACAAAATGTTGGCGGTGCGGCCGGTCAGGGCCTGAGGCGGTCTACGCTTCGCACCAGCGCTTCGTCGCGACCTATGCTCCTCACAGCCAGATAGTCGAGGATGATAGCGACGACGGGAAACACCACAGGTACCTTGAAACTCACCACCGAATCGTCCAACGCCGCATAAGCGAAATAGAAGAAAAGGCCGCACAAGCCGGCCAACAGGATGATGGTGAAAGTGAGTATCCTGATTTGCCTAATCCGCTTTTTAAAGCTGAAAATAACAAAGATATGAAGCAGAACAACCAGCGATAGGAAGATAACGAGGGGCAGTCCGCTAAAGACGGTCGTTCCGGCATTGTGAACACCCATAATATCAAAAACATAAATAACGCCGTTCGCCGAAATTTCTGCCAGCGGCAACCTGAAAAGCAGCGCCAGTAAAGCGGTCGAAAGCACTAAGAAGAAAGTTTGTATTCTTTGTATCATAATTTTTTCCGGCAAAAATAGTTTTTTTAGTGGCATCTGCTATACCGCACCCACCTTTTCTACCTCATTCGTTTGCAAATACCAGATATAACCTTCGCACATATGGAATCCCATTTCGTGCAAAACCTGCTTGTAGCGCTCCATTTGCTTCTGGTATGCTGCGTTGTGGCGCCTGCCAGTTTTAAAATCGACGACGATGGCTGTGTCGCCCTCCGTCATAATCCGATCCGGGCGGTAGATGCATCCGGGTGTGAGAATTTCCTGTTCGTTGAGGATTTTGTATTTTCCGCTGAACCATTCGGCGGCAAGCGGCTGGTTGAGGATATTGCGAATCTGGTTTCCCACGGTTTCTGCTTCCGACGGGAGGATGGCCAGCCGGAGCATCGCGTTTTCGAGAATGCCGCCAATCTGGTCGACGGTTTCGATTTGGGCAAGAATCTCGTGGATGATTTTGCCCATATTTTTGCCGCTTCTGCCCTGAGCCGTATGTTGCACAAAATCGTCGCTTTTGGCGCGTATGCGCAATTTGGATGAGAAATCGTTGAACCGCCACTTTTCGAAACAGGCGTGTTGCACCGGTTTCGCAAAATCGAAAACAGGCATTTGTCCCGTTTCGAAAATCCGCTCTTCCTCATTCCATGCGGTAGCAAAAGCGGGCTGGGCGGCAAGTTGCGTCAAAGTGCCGGCCAATGAGAAGCCGATTTGATTCCGGTTGTTTTTCGCAGGTGCGTTGACCATCAAAACCGAGCGGGCACGCGTAAAAGCCACATAAACCAGATTCAGGTTATCGACCACCGAATTGAACATTTCCTCGTAATAATCGCCTGCAAAAATGGTTTTAGCCAGGTTTTTATTCATCGAAACCGGCGTCAGCGGAACACAGTCGAAGGGCGCTTCGTCCGGTATGCACCAAAGAATGTTATCTTTTGTTTCGGCCAATTTCCAATCGAAAAAAGGAATCAGCACCGCCCTGAATTCCAGCCCCTTCGATTTGTGAATGGTGAGCAGCCTGACAGCGTCGGCCTCTTCGCCGATTTGCACCGATTGTTCATGTCCTTTCTCGTCCCACCATTTCAGGAAATCGGAAATATTCAGCGGCATGTTTTTTCCCAATTCGGCGGTTTTGTCGATGAGCGACTGGATAAAAGGAATTTCCGAAGGAATGTCGAAAAATCCAAAGACCTTGCAAATGCGGATAATCATTTCGTCGATGGCGCTGGTGAGGAAATGAGGTTTCAGCATTGCTGTTTTATCGGCAAACAGCGCGTCAAAATCCTCCTCAAAACCAAGCAGCAACTGGCCTGCCGCCGCATTCATGTTATTGTCATTTGTTTGCACAATGTTGGCGGCGTCGCGATAGAGTTGCAGCAAAACCGCTTTTGTCAGGCGGCTTTTCTCATCAGAAAAATATTCTATAAGTTTTACGGTAAAGCAGACCGCCGGCGACGATTTCAGGAATAGCGACTCGCTGGAGAGTATGCGAAAATCGTGTTTGCGATTTTCGGCGTTGCGAGCATCGAGAAAATAACGCATCACCGCGTCGCCGTTGGCTTTTGAGCGAATGAGAATGGCAATGTCGGCGGGCGCAAACCCGTTCTCCAAAAGCGACTGAATCTGCCGGTCGAGCAGTTCCAACGATCTTTCCTTATACGAATTTTCTTCGTCGCTGTCGAGCATCGAAATTTTCACATAACCCCATCCGTTCTGCTTGGCGTTTTTTTGTTCCACATCGCTATAAATGGTTTCCGCCACTGTTTTATGCTGTTCGTCGAAAGTTCCGAAATCGCTGGCTGCCGCCGTCTGTTGCGTGAAAGCGCTGAAAAAGCTGTTGTTGAAAGCCACAATATTTTCATCGCTGCGGTAATTGCTGCCTAATGTGAGTGCGTGCACATCAAAAGCCTGAAAATCCTCGAAGACGCCGTGGGCAAGAATATTCCATGAGCTGTTGCGCCAACGGTATATGCTCTGTTTCACGTCGCCAACCACTAAGTTGCTGTGCCCTTGTGCCATGGAATTGAAAATGAGCGGGCGAAAATTATTCCATTGCATTTCGGAAGTATCCTGAAATTCGTCGAGCATGAAATGATGAAAACTGACACCCGTTTTTTCATAAACAAAAGGGGCTTCGTTGCCGTCGATTATCGATTTCAGAAGATAGTTGGAACTAGCCATGGGCAAAATTCCCTTTTCGCGGTTCAGCGCCATAACTTCGTTGTTCATATCCATCAAAACGGCCATCGTATACCAATCTTTTTTGATGGCTTTGGCGGTGTAATATTCCCGGCTTTTTTCTTCGTAAAATGCTGTCATCCTTTGCAATCGCGAAATCATTTCGGACGATACGAAGGGCAGTATTTCGTTGCGGCGCTTGTTGGTTTTCGACGCCCATTTTTCTTCCGTTTCCAGAGCGTCGCGAACACGCGAGCCTATTTGTTCGGGAACTATGCCACGGGCAGTTTTGTCGATAAATCCCACCACACCGGCTTTCCCATATGAAAAATCGCTGATTTCGAAACCTTGCAAAACAATGAGTTGCATCATTTCCGAAGCCTGCTTTTTCAGCGTTGCCTCAAACAAAACGATGATTTTTGTGAGGCTGTCGAGATATTCCCTGCCCGCTGCCTTATCTTCGAAAAAAGCGTTCAGTCCAAGAAGATTGCTTTGCACATTCTCTCTGAAAAGCTCCTCCCCCAGCTTCAGCAAATCCTTTTCGATGTCGAAATTTTGATTGTCGTCGATTCTCTCTTCCACAAAACTCTCAAGCCAGTTGCGCAGTTCGCTGTTAGCTGCCACATTTTCGATAAGCCTGTCAACCGCCTCATTGATAATAGTCCGGCTTTCGAGTTCGAGTTGATAGTTGGGGGAAATGCCGATTTCGCGGTTGAAAGCTTTTATGATGCGCTGGGTGAATTTATCGATGGTGCTGATGGAAAAGCGATCGTAGTCAAAAAGTATGTTTTCCAGCGCTTTACACGATTTTTTTCGAATTACCTCGCTGGAAAGTCCCATTTCGTTTTCGATGATTTCGCGGTAATCCGATGGCGCATCGTCGGCCAGCAGTTTCAGTTGCCCAATAACGCGTTCTTTCATTTCGGCAGTTGCCTTGTTAGTGAAAGTGACGGCCAGAATGTGGCGGTAGTTTTTATCGTTTTGCAGGATCAACTTCAGGTATTCGACAACCAGTCTAAAGGTTTTTCCCGAGCCGGCAGAGGCTTTGTATGTGATGAAGTTGGACATCGGGTTTGATTTTCAAGATGCAAATATAGTATTTTTTTTCGTATTAGGGCTGTTGCCCCCTCTAACTCCCCTATTTCAACTTTTTTTTACAAAAATTTAAAATTTTTTATAAAAATATATAATTTTATTGATATTTTAACGTTTGAATATTTAAAAATACATTTTTTATAAAAATATGTTATAAAATATTGTTTTTGGTTAAATAAAGTCAGGTTTAATTTAGATGTAGTTGATATGCATTTAATTCTTACAAAAAATACGGCATTGTGGGGCATACATAAAATAGCGAGGCTTCGATATTTTGTTATGCTCGTTTTGT
>WRIQ01000101.1 GCA_009782655.1 Prolixibacteraceae bacterium | reverse complement strand
CAACAATCCATGCGATTACGCATGGGTTTTCAAACTGAAAAATGTGCTGAAACAGTGATTTTATCGTTTTCCAAAAAAATACGAATAAAAAAAATAGAAAAAGGCCGCCGACCGTTTCGGTGTAAAAAACTTATTCACATGATTTTCCTGTCGAATGTGAATTGTTTTTCCCAAAATATTTGGATGTTTTTTGATTCGAACGTTTTTTTTATAAAAAAGTTTCTATTTTCACCCCCTGTTAAACGTTCATTAATCAGGTAAAAAAAGAAGAATAAACATTGTATTTAACAGAAAAACCATGAGCCAAAGTAAACCCAGAGTTATAAAAGATTACGACAAGTTGGATTCTTCCATTCAGGAGCAGATCAAATTGGTGTATCCGTCGGGGTATAGCGAAAATTTAATTCAATATACCGACAAAGAGGGAAAATACATAACCGCACTGCCTTTCGAAACGGAGGACAGATATTATCTTATTCGCATGACTTTGAGCGAAGCAGAACAAATTATCGAAGATGACGACGATTACGATGACGACGGCTTCCTGAAAGAGCATGTGAAAGAGGAATACGAAGATAAATACAACGACATGGAAATCGTGGCCGAAGAGGAAGAGGAAGAAGCAGACGATTACGACAACGAAGAATTCGACGACGGAGAAATGGAAGAAGAAGAAGAAGGAGAAGAAGAAGAAGAAGGAGAGGAAGAAGATTTCTGAATACAACACCTTTTCATAACCGGAAAAAATTGCGAGGTAATCTACCCTGAAAAACTCAAGAAACGAATGGGCGCCAATATTTCAAATTTATTGGCGCCCATTCTTAAAATTCGCAAAATCAACCGATGCTTAATTCAGTTTTATGCTGATGGTTTTCCCATCGGACGAGATTATGGATTTCAGTGGTTTTCCGTTTGAATAGACCTGCGTGACGATTTGCCCGTTTTCCCGCACCACTTCAATATCAATGGATTTGTCGCCAAAGGCGATTATATTCCTCAATGCCATTTCATTCCATTCGTTGGGGAGTTGAGGCGTGAGTTGAAATGCGTTGAAACCGGTGGGACGAAATCCGAAAAGCCCTTCCGTCACCACGCGGCAATACAAAGCGCTCTCTGCCGACAAGTGGCGTTGATTTCCTTCGGGCCAAGCTTCCACGGCATATGGCACATGGTCGCCCAACAAACGGCGATTGGAATATTTGGTAAAAAAGGAAAGCGCCTTTTCGCGTTCGCCGGCATTGAAAACGCCGCGCAAACCATACAAGGTGGAGCGATCCCAAAAGGTTTTGTCGCCGGCGGCGGTAAGCAATCCGTCGTCTGTCCACAGGCGCGGCGAGAACAAAGCCTCGGTGGTGCCCTGCGCCCTTTCATAAATGCCAACAGTCAACGGAATACAAATCCATGCGCGTAAAATATCGTTTCCCTCATAATAACGGTAAGTTTCGAATCCTTCCACATTGGCGCCAAAAAAGCTGTTAATGTTTTTATGTAGTGTTTTAGCCATTTTTTCATATTCGTTTATCTGCTTGCCGGGTTTCCCCAATTCCCTGCCCAAATAAGCCGCCGAAATCAAGGCGTCATAAAATAACGAGGAAGTACACAGATTGGCGTCTCCAGCCGGAAAGCGGCCTTCCAGTTCGTCGCTGTTGGAAGCTACCACGCCGTTCCCATTGATTTTGCGCTTGCAAAATTCAATACACCATTCTATGAGCGGATAAATCTCCTCTGCTTTTTGGCGGTCGCCCAGCGCAAGGGCAAACCGTGCAGCGCCGTATGCAATCATCGCTTGGTCGCCGCGGTCGCCGGCGCCGTTCCAGTAATCGGTTCCTTCGGCAATGATGGAACTGGGAATCGGCTTGTATTCAGGATTCATGTATTTAGCGAACCAACGCCACGAAACCATGGCGCTTTCGATAGCCGTGTCGTAGCCGGTATATGCAAAAAAAGGATTGGCGTATTCAGCCTGATCGTTCGCCCAAATTGCCGCATAATAGCTGGCGCCGCCGGGTCCGTGCACCAATCCGTTTTTGGTTTGATAAATGCTCTCCATGGCGCGGATCTTGGCAAAATCGAACATGCGATTCAACACCGGATCGGGACTTTCGAAACGTATATTTCGAAACATCTGTTCCACAAAAGCAGTGCGTTTCTTCAACTCGTCGCCGATATTCACCGTCACCGGCGATTCATTGATTTTGCGGCCAGTATAAATCATGGCGAATTTCAGCTTGCCGCCAGACTCCAACTTGTAGATTCCTGCTCCCTGCGATTCGGCCTTCAGTTCGTAAACGCCATATACACTTCGTGCAGCTTGCGAACGGGTAGTTTTCTCAAAATCCTCCACATCAACCGTAATTTCCTTATCCGAAATATTGGTCAGTGTGAACTGCTCCACAGCCAGAGGTTTATCCGTCGACGGGAACAAAGTGCGTTCGATAACGGCGGATGGGCCGGCTTCGGTAACAACTGTCAACATTCCTTTCAGGTAGAACGACTTGGGCGTTTCGCGAATCGCCCTGTTATTGATTTTGATAATGGGTTGCGCATCAATGCCGAAAACATAAACCGTATGTGCATGTGTATCGTTGGGAATGGTGCGTAACATGGGAAAAATAAGACGTTTTTCGGTTACCAACATTCCTTGTTTATCAACGCCATAGGTTTCGATCAAGGAAATAAAACGACCGCTCATTTCGATATGGTCGGTATGCGACTCGCCCGATTTCACCGTCCACAGAATCCCGCCGTCGTCATGCAGTTCCCAACGGTTTTGCCCCAACAAGGGACTTATCGCAAAAATCAATAAAATGAGTAAAATAGAAGTTTTTTTCATATCGGTTAATGATTGATTTTATTATGAAATGTAAAGTTATAATTTGTACAAATATAATGTTTTGCGATTTAATATAGCAAAAAATGTACGCTGTTTTTGATTTCGTTTAACGTCGGCAAAAGTGGCTGTCAGGGATAAATTAGTTAATGGTTGAATTGACGCTCGTTGGATGAAAATATCGCGGATAAAAGTGAAACTAAAACTTTTTAAATTTTTTTCAAAAACTTTTTCGGTCTCATCAAATTATATACTTTTAGCCGGAAAAAATTACAATATCATGGATACAAACAGAAGAAATTTTATCAGAACGGCTACGCTTGCTACAGCAGGCGCTGGAATCGCTTTATCGGGCTGCGCCGGACAGACGCCAAAAACAGAACCGGTGGCTCCTGCAAAAAAACCAACCAACCGAATTGGCGTTTCAACCTATTCATTCTGGCGTTTCAACGGGCCAAAGGAAGATGTGCCCATCGAATTTTGCATCGACAAAGCTGCTGAAATGGGTTTCGATGGAATTGAATTTTTGCTGATGCAGATGCAATCGGAAGAGAACGGCTATCTGCAATCGCTCAAACGGCGTGCTTTTCATGCCGGCCTCGATATTATGGGATTCAGCACACATCAGGGTTTTGTTTATCCCGACAAGGCCAAACGCGATTCGGAGATCGAAAAAACCATTCAACAACTTGAGCTGGCGTACAAGTTGGGAATTCCCACCATGCGCCTCAACACGGGACGTTGGGGAACCATCAAGTCGTTCGACGATTTTATGGACAACAAGGGAATTGAACCGGTTTTGGAAGGTTATACCGATGAGCAGGGTTTTGAATGGGTAATCGATGCAATTGAGAAATGCCTGCCCACAGCCGAAAAATGCGGTGTGGTGCTTGGCCTCGAAAACCATTGGGGACTGGGACGTACCGCCGAAGGTGTGTTACGTATTGTTGACGCTGTTGATTCGCCATGGCTGCAAGTAACCGCCGACACCGGAAATTTTCTGGAAAGACAATATGAGCAACTGGAAATGCTGGCGCCCAAAACATTTCTGGTTCAGGCGAAAACTTATTTCGGTGGCGGGAAATGGTACACATTGGATATCGACTATCACAGAGTCGCACAAATTTTCCAAAAAGCCGGATATAAAGGATATATCTCGCTCGAATTTGAAGGCAACGAAGATGCACTGACCGCCGTCCCCAAAAGTCTGGAAATCTTACGGGATGCTTTTCAGGCTTAGGAGATGTGTAAAAAAACCTCGAAAGTTTAGAATGCTTTCGAGGTTTTTTTACGGCGCAACTTTTTTACAGCCATTTCACACAACTGAAATCCATGCGGTTTGGCAAATTTTCGTTTTTCGGGAACAAACGCAATCCGTAATTATAAATGCCGGAGGTCTGTAAATGAACTTCCAACTTGTAAGTTGTCAAACCATTCTTCGTCGAGTCAACTTCGAATTCCATTTTATCAACCAATTTTGCGGGGCCGTCGTCTTCACTGATCGTAACCACAAGTTCCACTCCCACATCGCCGGGCGACAAACCTTTTAAATCTAAAACCAACTTTGCGGGATAGTTTTGCCCTATTTTAATCATATTGGTGATTCCCTGCGCAATCAACATCTCCTTAACTTCAATTTGATCCCACACGCCGATGACTTTGTTTTTCCATTCCGAAATCGCCTTTGCCAAATTGAAATCGTCTGCAATTATTTTTTGATAACGCTCATATTGAGGGTTATAGAAACGTTCGCCATAATCGCGGATCATGCGAGTAGTGGTAAAGTTAGGCGCCACCTGCGAAATGTTGTTTTTGATGAATTGCACCCATTTTTCGGGTACATCGTTTTCATCGCGGTCATAAAATGCCTCAATAATCTCTTTTTCAAGAATATCGTAAATGGTGGCGGCATCCAGTTCGTCCTGATAATCCTGCACGTCGAAAGCGCGTTCCTGAGGAAGCGCCCAGCCTGCGTCTTTTTTATAACCTTCTACCCACCAGCCGTCTAACACCGAGAAATGTAATGTTCCATTCATAACGCCTTTTTCGCCGCTGGTTCCCGACGCTTCCAAGGGCCTTGTGGGTGTATTCAGCCATACGTCGACACCTTGGAGAAGCATTTTCGCTAAATTCATGTCGTAATTCGGCACAAAAAGGATTTTCCCTCTGAACTGTTCCATTTTAGAAATGCCCACGATATATTTGATCAGATCCTGCCCCATCTTGTCGGCGGGGTGCGCTTTTCCTGCAAAAATAAACTGCACCGGTTTTTCTGGATTGTTCAATATTTTTGATAACCTGTCCAAATCCCTGAAAACCAGATGAGCACGCTTATAGGTGGCGAAACGGCGAGCAAAACCTATGGTAAGTGCATGAGGGTTAAGCTT
>WRIQ01000100.1 GCA_009782655.1 Prolixibacteraceae bacterium | reverse complement strand
TTTATTTCTCCGTGTGGGGCGATAATGTGGTGGTTGGCGACCGTACAATCGACGTTCATATCCGCAAACTTCGCGAAAAAATCGGCAACGAACACATCAAAACCCTCAAAGGAATCGGGTATAAATTTGTTGAATAGAAAAGAGTGGCGAGCGATACATGTCGTTTTGTAGCATTCTGGGAAAGTTGGCGAATTTAACTCTCTTTCTTATTCGATTCTTTTTTTGCATTCATTACCCTTTTGAATCAAAAGGCTGAAACCGCAGGTCTGAATTGTGGCGGATTGAAAATTTTGTGCGCGGGAGCAGTAAAATCCTTAATATTCCGCTAATTTGTCAGTTCCCTGAATATATTTTCGAGGTTTTGCTGTTTTTCGAAAAGGGAGAGAATTATGCGGTTTGTGGCAACGGCAAAGCGAAAAACTTCGGGGCGGACATCGGCGTCGGGAGTAGCTGTGAGCAACCAGCCTTCGCCTTCTGGCGCGGCCTCGTCAACACTTTCGATGGCGCAAAGTTCGGCGGCAGAAACTTCCTTGTCGAACAGTACGGCAACCTTTTGCGCTTGTTTCGCGAACCCGCTTTTCAGATTTGAAATTTCACTGTCGGCGACAAGTTTCCCTTGGTTAATGATGACAACGCGTGAGCAAACCGCTTCAATTTCCTGCATGATGTGCGACGAAAAAATAACGGTTTTCTCGCGGCTGATGGATGATATCAAAGCGCGTATTTCGCCCAACTGATTGGGGTCGAGGCCTGTGGTGGGCTCATCGAGAATCAGCACCGACGGGTCATGAATCAATGCCTGCGCCAACCCCACACGCTGGCGGTAACCTTTCGACAGGGCGCCTATTTTCTTGTGTTTTTCGCGTTCGAGCCCGGTCAGAGCAATCATATCTTTGATACGTGCGGCGCGGTTGCCGATTTTGTAAAACCCGGCGGCAATATCCAAAAATTCAGGCACATACAAATCGGGATAAAGCGGATTGTTTTCGGGGAGGTAGCCAATGGAGCTTTTGATATCGACATTGTCAACCGCAACTTTTTCCCCGTTAATACGTACTTCGCCGTCGTCGGCCTGCAAAAATCCGGTAATAATTTTCATCAGCGTCGATTTTCCGGCTCCGTTGGGCCCCAAAAAACCCAATAATTCATTTTGCCGAGTGGTAAAACTAACATTGTCGAGCGCTTTTTGGCGCCCGTAAAATTTCGATATGTGCTTTATTTCAACTGTCATAAACAATTTTAAGAAACAAAAATAGTTTAAACTTTTTAAATTAACGCGAATAGATTACTTTTGCATATTAGTTTGGCGCTATTATATGGAAAATTCGAATTTCAAATACATCAACAATCTATGTCGTTATGAGCGGCAAAAATCCATCGAGGTGGAGATTGGCTCAGTTCCCATGGGTGGCGACAACCCCATCCGTCTTCAGTCGATGACCGATACCGACACCAAAGACGTTGATACCACTGTTGAACAGATTATCAGAATTATCAAAGCAGGAGCCGATTATGTGCGGGTTGCTGTGAAAGATATGCAAGATGCTGAAAAACTGAAATTTATCAAGAAAGAACTTGTAGAAAGAGGATACGACAATCCTTTGATTGGCGATATACACTTCAACCCGAAGCTGGCCGAAGTGGCGGCGCGGTATATCTCAAAAATCAGGATTAATCCCGGAAATTTTTACGACAAACGGGCGCAATTCAAATATAAAATATATACCGACGAAGAATACCGCGACGAACTGAAGAAAATAGAAGAGCTGTTTGTCCCTTTTCTTAAAATGCTGAAAAAGACCAATACAGCCCTGCGCATAGGAGCCAACCATGGCTCTTTATCAGACAGGATTATGAGCCGCTATGGCGATACTTCAACCGGCATTGTGGAATCGGTGATGGAATTTCTGCGAATCTGCAAAAAGGAAAATTTCAGCAACGTGGTGATTTCCATCAAGTCGAGCAATACGCGCATGATGGTTTATACCGTGCGGTTGCTGCGCCATAAAATGATACTCGAAGATATGTTTTATCCGCTTCATCTGGGCGTTACCGAAGCCGGCGAGGGCGAAGACGGGCGCATCCGGTCGGCGGTGGGAATAGGAGCGCTGCTGGCCGACGGAATTGGCGATACCATCCGCGTGTCGCTCACCGAAAAGCCGGAGTCCGAAATTCCGGTGGCGCAAACGCTGGTCGACCATTTCAGGAGTTATCAATACCACGAGCCGTTGTCGGCGCCGATGCATGTGCAGACAAATCCCTTCGAATATGAACGGCGTTCCACGCGGTCGGTACTCAACATGGGCAGTAAAAACAAACCTGTGGTGGTTGCCGATTTAGGCGAACGATCACTTCAGGAGATACTGCCCATCAGAGGTAAGCTGGTTCCCGAATATTTCCTGTCGGGGAACAGGGTGATGGATGTCGACGGCAACATTTATCCGATAATCACGTTGGAAGAATATCTCTTTGAGAGCACGCGCTGGGGACGCATGAAGTTTATCCGCACGGACAAGCAGGCCTTCGACCGTTTTATGAATATGCACCCCGAAATTATCACCAAATTGAAGCAAACCCGCAAAACGGTGCTTCTCATGGAGAGCTATAACAGGGATCCTTTTGCCGAGCTGCGCGCTTTTTTCATGCTGCTCGAAACACATATATGGAAAGTTCCGGTTGTCATCTACCGACGTTATACCGAGAGTTCGCTTAGAGACTTACAGATTAAAGCGTCGGCCGATTTGGGCGGACTTTTTATCGACGGATATGGCGATGGAATCTGCTTGGCAAACGATCACGAGAATACCACTTTTACCGAAGTTAAAGATTTGAGTTTCGGTATTTTGCAGGCTACGCGCATGCGCATGTCGAAAACAGAATTTATATCGTGCCCCGGATGCGGCCGAACCTTGTTCGACCTTCAGGAAACAACGCTGAGGATAAAAGAGCATTTTTCGCACCTGAGCAATCTGAAAATAGGTATTATGGGTTGTGTGGTGAACGGCCCCGGCGAAATGGTGGATGCCGACTATGGATTTGTTGGCGCCGGAAAAGGAAGTGTGAACCTCTACAAAGGGCAGAAACTTATCAAACGTCACATTCCCTACGAAAACGCCGTGGAAGAAATGGAACAACTCATTCGCGAAAACGGCAACTGGGAGGATAGGTAGAGCTTTTCGGAAATGAAAATACAAAAAATCGGGAATGCGAAAAACAGTTGTTTTTCACATTCCCGATTTTCTATGAAAGATTACAAGAAGCTTTAAAACGTAATCCCGACTCTGAATCCTCCCACCAGCAAAGTTCCCGAATAACCTATGCTCGGCCAGTCGTAGTTGTACATTTTGTGCAAGCCCGAAGTCCTGTTGTCATAACTCAGACGGATACCGGTTCCGGTAAACAAATCGAGATATACGATGTCGAAAAACACAAACTGATAACCAAATATTATGTTTCCTCCCACTTTACAAATTTTTGTGTTGAGCATACCTTCTTTAAATCCAATATATTGCGAGCCGTTCTCGGTATATTCTTCGGGGTAATAACCTTGGGCATCGACAGAGAAGAATTTAAAAGTAGGACCGTAACTCAGATAAAAACCTTTTGGCAGCAGACGTTCTCTGAGGTAAATCCTGTGTTGCAGGTCGATGCCGAGACCGTACATGTTTTCATAAGAATACCACCAGTAGCCACTGCCTTTGTCGTTATTCATATAAAATTGTGGCGACAGGGTCAGCCAATGCTTGTTCTTCAGCCTGAGGTCAAAATCAACCTGCAGACCGTTGATGACGGCGGTGAACGGTGATATGCCGACGGAAAAAGTTTTCTGTTCTTTTTCTTCCGGTTGCCCAAAGAGGCTAACAGGTATCAGCAGAGCCAAAACAAAAAGATACTTGTACATAATTATAATTTTAGGTTACTTTATCTCACTTAATTTTCTTATTTCATCATTTTCGAGTTTATACTGTACAAATCCGGTTTCTCCGATAACCAGCGCCAGATTTTTATTCAGAATCAGGTCGTAGGCCGAAACTTCCGGAAAATGGAATATCTGCTCAATATTTTGTTTGTCTTTGATGTCGAATACTTTCAACCCGTTGTCGCAAATCCACAATGTATCGTTGCGCACCGTCAGTCCACGCGGCCCTTCGAGCGCAAATTCTTTTACCAATTCAGGTCTTTGAATATCTTGAATGTCGATAATCTGCAATTCGTTGACAAAGCGGCGGCAGGTTGTATTGTTAGAACTCAGCGTTATGTATGCGTATTTCCCGTCAGAGACTACGGGATCGCAGGCGTATGCATGGGAAAAAAACGAGAGTTCCGTGGGGTTTGCCGGATTTTTCGTATCGAAAATGTACATTCCGTGGGTGGTCCCGATAAAAAGATTGCCGTTGAAAGGCGAGATGGTTTCCACGCCAAATCCGAGCGAAATTTTCGATTTGTAATTGGGTTGCGCCGGGTTGGAAATATCGAAGCTGTTTAATGTCCAGTGGTCTACCGTGTAGAGGTAATCGCCGACGATTGTGAAACGTGCCATGGAGCCTCCGCTTCCTTCGCCCGCTGAATCATATGCGACGTCGTTTTTTTCCATCGAGCAGGCGTAGAGAAGAACAAACGCTGCAAACAAGATTATTATGGTGATATATTTCTTCATTTTCTTTTGATTCAATATTTTTCCCATCTGACCAAAACAGTATTTAGCGGCCTTGCCTGTTGCTCTTTTCCCGTGAGCGAGCGGCCGTTCGGAGCCATTAACTCAGGAAATACATTCTTGGCGCGGCTTTTAACTTCGACGCTTGTAAAGTTGTTGTTGATGCTCAGGGCAATCAAATCCACGGCGTTGTCGGCATACAGAATATCTTCTTTCATAGCCATGTCGATACATCCGTCAACCTGTATAAATGCTATGTTGTCAGGAGTTTCCGGATTCGAGTTGTCGATAACATGAATGCCCCGGTATTTCTCATTTATAAAAATGGTGTCGCCTTTAATGTAGATTTTTCCGGGGTTTTTGATGTCTCTTGCGGTTTCCATCTTTACACTTTTTTCCATCTCGCTACGCTGCATGAAAACAGGTTTATAATCCGACATGGGTAGGACATCGAACCCTGCAAGCATAAGGAATAAACAAAAGACCGAAATAATGGGTGCTTTTTTCTTCATGATTATTAGTTTTTATATCGTTTATAAATTTAGTAAATCACTTTCTGAAATTTCAGTTCTTTCGTA
>WRIQ01000099.1 GCA_009782655.1 Prolixibacteraceae bacterium | reverse complement strand
CAAACCCGCAGACCACTACCCAATCGTTGCTCGAAGAAAAATATGAACGCGCTGCGCTGGTTTCGTCGGCAAACTTTTCGTTTTACATGGGCGCCACTAACAACAACCTGCACGAAGTCTTAAAAACCAATCCTGCAAATGTATGCGGCATAAAAGTTTTCATGGGTTCGTCGACGGGGAACATGCTGGTAGACAACGAGCAAACGCTGTCCGAAATATTTCGCCATGCGCCGACACTTGTGGCAACTCATTGTGAAGATGAATTGATTATACGGCAAAATATGGAACTGGCACGGGCGCAATTCGGCGACGACATTCCTTTCGGGTTCCACCCTGCAATCAGAAATGCCGAAGCGTGCTTTGCCTCGTCGGTAAAAGCGGTTGAACTGGCTGCCAGATTTGGTACGAGGCTGCACATTTTGCACATTTCGACAGCCAACGAGATAGAGCTTTTTTCGTCGAACAGAATTGAAGATAAGAAAATTACCGCCGAAGTTTGCGTTCATCACCTTTGGTTTGACGATGAAGATTACGAAAAATACGGCTCGCAAATAAAGTGGAATCCGGCGATAAAAAGCGCCTGCGACAGGGAAGCCCTGCTTGCTGCTGTTGTTTCGGGAAAAATCGATGTAATTGCTTCCGATCACGCTCCACACACCATCGGGGAAAAGGAGAAAAGCTATATCGACGCTCCGTCGGGGGGGCCGCTTGTGCAACATACATTGGTGGCCATGCTTGAATTATGCCGACATGGGATTTTCAAGATTGAAGATGTGGTTAATAAAATGTGCCATGCTCCGGCGCGGCTTTTCAGAATCAACAAACGCGGTTTCATCAGGGAAGGTTATTGGGCGGATCTGGTACTGATAGACCCGGAAAAACCTTGGCAAGTAAGCAAAAACAATATCCTGTATAAATGCGGATGGTCGCCTTTCGAAGGAACGGTTTTTAATCATTCGGTTTTGCACACATTCGTTAACGGAAACCCGGTTTATTATCAGGGGCAATTTGTTTCGCAGGAAATGGGAGCGCGCCTGCTCTTTGACCGATGATTGCCTTATTCGACAAGCAGATAGCGCGGCGCTTTCCAAAATTTATCTGAGGAGGTGCCGCAATGTGGTTCTACCTTCATTTTTATGCGCTTTCTGATCATTATCATTTCCTGAATATGGCGAAATTATTAATTTTATGCACTTTTTTTAAAATTTGATATTATGCGTAATTTGTTGTTTTTTACAATCTTAATACCCCTCATCATGTCGTGTTCGGAAAAAAAGAAAACTTCGACGCCTTTTCCCTGCGCCGATATTACGGAAAAATTAAAAAAAACGCTCATCAATGAACATGGTGCGCCCATGCAATTCCGCATTGAGCGCGGCGTTAATCAAGTGGCCGCTCTGTGGCGCGAAACCGATGGAACACCGACTGAATTTGAACAATTTATCGTTGAACATTTCATTGCCGACGAAAAAGAACTTTTCGACTTATACACACGCCTCGAACGCAATTTTGAAATCCTCGGAGGTAATTTTCACAGGATGGATGTCGCGCTGAAAGAGCCGCTGCATTTGGTCGGCCCGGAAATCCGACCCATCGACATGATGTTTGGAAGTTACGATCCTTCGGCGCATCTGACTGAAGATTTTTTCAACAACAAAATCGCTTTTATCACCGCCCTGAATTTCCCGTTTTATTCGCTGAAGGAAAAAACCGAGAACAGCGCCACATGGAGCAGACGCGACTGGGCATATGCACGCATGGGCGACGTCTATACTTCGCGCGTCCCGGCCGACGTCATTCAAAATGCATCGCAGGTACTGACAGCCTCCGACGCCTATATATCCGACTATAATATTTACATGGGAAAACTGATGAATGATAAAAACGAAATCCTCTTTCCTGAAGATTTGAAATTGATTACTCACTGGGGATTACGCGACGAACTAAAGCAAAATTACGCCACCGCCAACGGGTTGGAGAAACAGCGCATGATCTACAAAGTCATGCAACGCATCATCGACCAAAGCATTCCGCAACAAGTGATTAATTCCGGCGAATTCTCATGGAACCCATATAGCAACAAAATTTTCAAAAATGGTGTGGAAAGCGCCATTGCTCCCGAACCCGACAAGCGCTATGCAACGCTGTTGGCAAATTTTCATGTTATGCGAGCTGTCGACGCCTACAATTCCAACTACCCCACTTTCATTATTCGCGCTTTCGAGAACGGCATGGAAATCCCACAGGAAGATGTGGAGAAGCTTTTCGTCGAACTGGTATCGTCGCCACAAGTCAAAGAGACGGCTTCGTTCATCAGCAAAAAACTGAACCGCGAATTGGAACCTTTCGACATTTGGTACAATGGATTTAAGGCGGCAGGCAGCATCTCGGACGAAACACTCACATCCACCACCCAAAAGAAATACCCCGACAACGAAGCGCTGCGAAAAGATATTCCCGATATTTTGCAAAAACTGGGGTGGAGCGCCGCCAGAGCGCAGCATATTGCTTCGCTGATAACTGTTGATGCATCGCGGGGGGCAGGCCACGCATGGGGTGCCGAAATGCGTAACGATCTGGCGCATCTGCGCACCCGCATCGGCCCCGACGGCATGGACTACAAGGGATACAATATTGCTGTTCACGAGTTGGGACACAATGTGGAACAAACCATCACCATGAACGATGTGGATTATTACATGCTGAACGGAGTTCCCAATACGGCGTTCACAGAAGCCACAGCCTTCCTGTTTCAAAAACGCGATTTGGATTTGTTGGGCATAAAAACCGATAATTCCGATCAGGAAGCAATGATGGCGCTGGATAATTTTTGGGCTTGCTACGAAATCATGGGCGTTTCGCTGGTCGATATGCAGGTTTGGAAATGGATGTATCAACATCCCGATGCAACGCCGGAGCAACTGAAAAATCAGGTAATTACCATTGCCAAAGATGTATGGAACCGGTATTTCGCCGGAATACTGGGCGGCAAAGACGAACCCATTTTAGCCATCTACTCGCACATGATCGATAACCCGCTTTATTTGTCGAACTACCCGATTGGCCACATCATCGATTTTCAGATAGAACAGCAAGTGAAAGGGAAAAAGCCGGCCGATGAAATAGATCGCATGTACACACAAGGACGCTTGGCTCCCCAAGTTTGGATGAAAGGCGCCGTGGGTAGCGAAATCAGTATAAAACCGATTCTGGCTGCAACTTCGGAAGCGCTGAAAAAAGTTGCCCAGTAGAAAATCGCAGGGAACAAACGAAAACACCAAGCCGCACATGCGTGAAAAGCTCGGTAACGATACCTGCTCAAATGAGGGAAAAAATTTGCAAGCAAAAGGAAAATAGGATGGATAACAAACCTAACTACGATTGATGAATATGATGAATTTTTACCATACAACGCCGGTGCAAATCAGATTCAACGACATTGATTTGGCCAAGCATGTAAACAACTCCATTTATCCGCAATATTTCGATTTGGCACGCCTCGGCTATTTCGACGAGGTTTTCGGCGAATTCCTTGGTTTCGAAGACACGGGCACCGTCATTGCCAGCATTAAAATCGATTTTTTTCATCCAATCGTTTTAACCGACAAGGTTTTTGTAAAGACCAAGGTGATTTCGCTGGGTAATAAGAGTTTCGAAATGCTGCAGCACATTGTACAACAAGGCGAAACAGAACCGTTGGCGACAGCCGATACCATCATGGTTTGCTTCAACTACACCCGCAATGAAACTCAGGAAATTCCCGATGAATGGCGCAAAAAGATTTGCAACTTCGAGAAGGGAGAAACAGGCTGAAATTCAACAGGGAAAGTCGGAATTCCTTGTTAAATTCGGGGAACCTCAACAGAATCCGAAACATTAACTTTAAACTTTCATCCTGCAATCTGTAAATTATGCACATACAGGTTCTTGTTTCTTCATTTTTTTTGCAAATTTGCACAGTTGGAACAAAAGCGTATAAAAATTTTAATTTACTGAAAATAAGTTTATTAGAAACAAAAATATATTTTTTATGGGAAGAGCATTTGAATATCGCCGTGCAGCCAAAGAAAAGCGTTGGGATAAAATGTCGAAAATATTTCCTCGATTGGGAAAAACAATCACCATAGCGGCCAAAGGCGGCGGCCCTGATCCGGATACCAATTCGGCTTTGCGAACAGCCATACTGAATGCCAAAGCGCAGAACATGCCCAGAGCGAATATCGATGCAGCCATAAAAAGAGCTTTTGGCAAAGACGCCGAATCGTTCGACGAAATCAACTACGAAGGCAAAGGTCCCCATGGCGTTCTGGTTTTTGTGGAATGCGCCACCGACAATAATACCCGCACGGTAGCCAACGTAAAAAACTATTTCAACAAGTCGGGCGGGCAACTGTCGCCCACCGGCTCGCTCGAATTTATGTTTTCGCGCAAAGCGGTTTTCGAATTTATAAAACCCGCGGACACCGATACCGAAGAGTTGGAGCTGGACCTTATCGACGTCGGCCTCGAAGAAATAGAAGAGCATGAAGGCGAATACTTTGCATATGCCGATTTTACCAGCTTTGGCGAAATGTCGGCAGCTTTCGAGCAACTCGGAATCGAAGTCACAAAAGCCACATTGAAACGCTTTGCCAACAATCCCGTTGAATTTACCGAAGAACAACTTGTCGACATCGAAAAACTTCTCGACAAGCTGGAAGACGACGACGACGTGCAAGCGGTTTATACCAACATAGCCTGACAAAATAGTCAGGGAGATGCAAATCATACAGATATTTATTATCGCATTCCCATATGCAGCAATAATAAAAAGAAAATTCATATCTTATCGCCTTTGAAACGAAATGAAAAGCAAATCTGTTATGACGCAAAAGATACTGGTAATCATCCTGTTTGCATTTATAAATATTGCGTGCTTTCCCATACAAAATCAAGACGCCGGAAAAAAGGCGGCGCAAGAATTACTGAAATCACTGAAAAAATCATCTAAGAAAGGAATCCTTTTCGGCCATCAGGACGATTTGGCATACGGAATCGGGTGGAAATATGTTGACGGCGAATCGGATACAAAGCGTTCGGCTGGCGATTATCCTGCGCTGTTCGGCTGGGAGTTGGGCGGAATAGAATTGCGTCATTCGAACAACCTCGACGGCGTTCCCTTCGACAAAATACGCGATTACGCCCTTTGGGTTCATCAAAACGGAGGCGTCAACACTTTCAGTTGGCCCCCCTATTCGGCCATCGATACCACGAAAAACTCGTGGGTAACC
>WRIQ01000098.1 GCA_009782655.1 Prolixibacteraceae bacterium | reverse complement strand
CTACGAGCCGCGCTGTTCCACAATTTTTGATGGCGTTTATGCGCTTTCCGATAGGATAGCCACAGGCAAACGCCAATGGACAAAATCAGGACAGCCAGCGCATCGGCCAACAAAATGCCGATTTCCTGTTTGTGGTTGAAATCGGTGAGCGACGGGTCGCGCAGCAAATAGAAATAGGCGAAAGCTGCACCTGCTACGGCGATAATGCCGGCAATAATACCCGATAATCCACTAAATGACAAGAACTTTGACGATTTCTCCATCATGTCGCGGATAACTTTTATGTCTTCGTGCGTTTTATTCATTTTGATAGTAGATGAAAAGTACTTTGAGTTGCAAAGTTAGATATTAAATTGATTCCACCAAATTTTTTCTAAAAAAAATGCTACGCTTTTTTCAATTTCGTTATCAGCAGCAACCCGATGAAGGTAATAAGGCCGTTCAGCAAAAGAAGTTCGAATCCGAATTTATAGCCGCCGAACCAGAATTCCGAATTTTTATTGATTATGTATGTCAGCACCGGCGATGCAAAAGCGATGAAAGGAACAAACTTATCGCGAATTTGCCATTTTGTCAGTATTCCAAAAGCGAAGAGGCCCAGCAGCGGCCCGTAGGTATAGCCGGCGACACGGAAAATAGACGAAACCACACTGTCGTTGTTTATCGCGCGGAAAACAACAATTACCAAAAACATCAGCAATGAAAAACCGATGTGTACTTTGATTCGTTTGCTTTTCCCTGCCGAATTGGTGGTATCCATATTCAGAAAATCGACGCAAAAAGCTGTAGTCAGCGCCGTTAGCGCCGAGTCGGCGCTGGAATAGGCCGCCGACATGATGCCCAACAAAAAGAAAATTCCACCTGCAAGTCCGAAATAATTCATGGCCAGTATGGGAAACAGGTCGTCGGTATGTATAGGAATGGCGACGCCTTTGGCTTGCGCGAAAATATAAAGCAAAACGCCGAGACTCAGGAAAAAAAGGTTCACAATAACAAACAAAACACTGAACCAGTACAGGTTTTTCTGTGCGTCTTTGCGTGTTTTACAGGTCAGGCTTTTTTGCATCATATTTTGGTCGAGGCCGTTCATAACAATGGTGATGGCTATTCCGGCAAAAAACTGTTTGAAGAAGTTGGTTCCCGAGCGCCAGTCCCAGTCGAATATACGGCTGGAGGGATGTTCTTTTATGGAAGTGACCATTTCGCCAAAATTGAGGTTCAAACTTTTGGAAATAAAATAAATGGCCAACGCAACCGACAAAAGAATAAAAATGGTTTGTAGCGAATCTGTCCAAACCACGGTTTTTATGCCGGCCCTGAAGGTGTAAACCCAAATCATAAAGATGGTGAAAAGCACCGTCGCCCAAAAAGGAATTCCCAAGGTGTTGAAAATGGCGATTTGCAGTACGCCAGCCGCCAGATAAAGCCTGAATGAGGCGCCGATGGTCTGCGAAATGATGAAAAAAAGTGAGCCTGTTTTGTACGACCGCAACCCGAAACGCTGATTCAGGTAACTGTAAATTGATACGGTTTGTAGCTTATAATACAGCGGGATGAGTATCAGCGCTATAAACCAGTATCCGGCGAAATTTCCCAGCACAAACTGATAGTAGGTCCAAGCGCGTACGCCCACTTCGCCGGGTACAGAGATAAACGTAACTCCCGAAATTGAGGAACCAATCATGGCAAAAGCTACCAGATACCACGGCGACACGCGGTTGCCTGTGAAAAAAGTTTCGCTGTTGGTATTGCGCGATGAAAGGTAGGAAATGCCCAGCAACATCAGGAAAAACAAAAGAATAACAAAAAAAACGATGGTTGCACTCATTTTTGCTGCGTCGGTTTTTATCTGCCGTCAAAGGTATTGAAAAAATATCTGAATGGATTGCTGACACGGAATAAACACGGCAAGAAACAAATCCATTCCGCATTTATTCAAAACTAAAAGGATAGCAGATGGTTATGCCCCATTCGGCGGCGGCGGGTTGCAGGAAATTGTTATTGAAAGTCTCCATTGGCGGGCCGTTCTGTTGGAAGTTTCGATCTTCGAGCCATTGGCGGATGGCGTCGTGAGCGCTTTCTATATCGGCATAATCGCCGCTAAATCTGACGATGGCGCACAACGATTCTGCAAAAACGCCCGACTTGGCAACGCCAAAATCGGCAACCGCATTTTCGACAACAAAACCGCACTCCACATCCAGACGTTCTTCGCCCAACGAATAATATATTGCGAACGGCTCTCCCGCAATTCTAAAAACACCTTTGCCTTGTATATCAACAAGTTGCTCGAATATATCACCCATAGCGACGCCTGCCTCAGTTGCAGGAATCTGCCTGCGAATGCTGACATAAGGAGTTTTATCAATAAACCCCAACTCAACCAACGGAATATTCTGCTCGTACCATAAAGTTGACACCTGGGCCAGCCCTCGCAAACTGCCTCTGATTCTGCCGCTCGCATCAAACTTGAAAATATGTGATTTTACGCCCTTGTTTTTGAAGACCAACTCCCAGAAAACCTCGGTTTTTTCGCCAATTTCCGTCAAAACAATTCGCGCAACGGAAAAAACTCCGTCGTCCTTATCGTCCATCGCAATTTCAAGGCTTTTGTATGGAACCGATGAAATGATGGTATATTTTCCGATTCCTGTGCCGTTGCTATCTTCCCAGACAATGCTGCCGCCTTTGCCCATTCCGCCGTCGCCGTATCCAACAGCCGATTCTTTATCGGGAATCAATTCCGACCAGAAATTCCAGTTATGGAAATCGTTGATTTGATTGAAAACAATCCGCGCCGGAGCATCTATGGTAATTTTCTCTTTGATAACCAAAACTTTGGGAATAAATATCAAGGCACACAAAATGGCCAGCAGCAAAACAGTGGAAAGCAAAATATATTTTAAAGTCCGTTTCATAATTCTGCATTAAATAGCGTAAGTTGACGGTTTAGGGTTACATCATTTTCAGCCCAAACGATTAAATTTTCCATATTTCCGAAGTCTTTTGCATTGTTTGTTGCTACAGCCAGCCTATTTGCAACGTCAGTAGTTCCAACAGTCAGGTCAAATTCATCGTGCATAAACGTTTTGTTTTTCTCAATTTCAGGCTCGTTCCCTGATTATCCAATAATACTGAATATCTTTCAACCATATTCTTTTCTATAAAGATCATATTACCCGATTTCAATTTGCAAGATACAAACTTTATCATATTCCCGAAAACTTTCGATGGCCGCAAACCGAAAAGGAAATCCGATTTGTTAAGGCGGAAGTCGCAAAGATCGCGAAAACACAATCAATCCCGGTTTTTTATCGCCTCACAACTGCCGCCTTTATAAGATTCCAACCTGTTCAATAAAAAAATTTCATTTGGTTTATCAAAAAGAATAACTACTTTCGGTTTAGTATTTTAATTTTACTGCAAACAAAACAAAAAGCCGTATGAATCGCAAGACATTAATTATTTTGGCTTTGGCAATGGGGCTTGTGGCTTCTTGCTCAAGGTATAAAGACTATTCCAAAGTTCCTTTTGAGGAACCCAATCCGAAACCGTGGCAAACCCAGTTGATTTCTCAGATTAACAGGGAAATGCCCAGAGCGCATTTTATTCCGTACACAACGGTTGAGCAGGCGAAAGCCGACAACAAATGGGACTCGCCTTTGATTCGCTCGCTCAATGGAACATGGAAGTTTCATCTTGCTGAGAAACCCGCCGACAGGCCTTTCTGGTTTTTCAAGAATGATTTTGACGCCCGCGGTTGGGACGACATCGAGGTTCCTTCCAACTGGGAGCGTCAGGGTTACGATTATCCCATTTATGTGAATATCAAATATCCGCATAAAGCAACTCCGCCCACCATTCAGGACGATTACAACCCCGTGGGTTCCTACAAAAAAACATTCGACCTTCCGGCGGAATGGTCGGGGAAAGAGGTTTTCCTCCATGCCGGAGCCGTCAGCTCGAATATGAATCTTTGGATTAACGGGCAATTTGTGGGTTACAGCGAAGACAGCAAAACGCCCGCCGAGTTTAACATCACGCCCTACCTGAAAAAAGGCGTCAACTCTGTTGCCATCGAAGTTTTCCGCTGGTGCTCGGGTTCATATCTCGAAGATCAGGATTTTTGGCGCCTGAGCGGTATCACGCGCGACATTTTCCTGCAGGCGCGTTCGCCGGTTTATATCCGCGATTTCAATGTGATATCCGGCCTTGATGAAAAATATGAAAACGGCGTCTTCAGTCTCGAAGTAGAGTTGAGCAATCGCTCGAAAAATAAAAAACCGGCTTCGGTGGAAGTGATTTTATCGAAAGGCGGCCGTAATTTGTTGAACCTCGAAAGTAGCAAAGACGCGACTCCTGCAGAAGCGACCCGTTTCTATTTTGGCGAGAATGTGGGCAAAGTAGAACCGTGGAGCGCCGAACTGCCCAACCTCTACGAACTCATCATCAAACTGAAAGATGAAAACGGCGGCATAAGCGAAGTCATAAAACAAGATGTAGGATTCCGCACCGTGGAAATCAAGGACGGAAAGTTGCTGGTGAACGGCCAATATGTTTTACTGAAAGGCGCCAACCTGCACGAACATCATGAAGTAACCGGCCATGTTGTCGACGAGGCAACCATGCTCAAAGATATCGAACTGATGAAGACTTTCAACCTGAATGCCGTGCGCACGTCGCATTATCCGCAACCGGAGCTTTTCTACAAACTTTGTAACAAATACGGGCTTTATGTCATCGACGAAGCCAACGTAGAATCGCATGGGATGGGTTACGGCAAAGAATCGCTGGCCAAAGACGAAACATGGAAAGACGCACACCTTTTCCGCACCAGAAACATGTTCGAGCGCGACAAAAACCAACCGTCGATTATCATCTGGTCGTTGGGCAACGAAGCTGGAAACGGCGTCAACTTTTATGCTACATACGGCTTCCTGAAAAGCGCCGACTCCACGCGTCCCGTTCAATATGAGCAGGCGGGCGAAGGTGAAAATACCGACATTGTTTGCCCGATGTACATGGGAATAGGCGGCATGATACGCTATGCGCAGGGCGATAAGAATCGGCCGCTCATTCAGTGCGAATATGCACATGCCATGGGCAACAGCGTAGGTAATTTACAAGACTACTGGAATGCCATCGAAAAATATGAATTGCTGCAAGGCGGTTTCATTTGGGACTGGGTAGATCAGGGATTGCTGGAAACCGACGCCGACGGAATCAATTACTGGGCATACGGCGGCGACTATGGCCCACCCGACGTTCCATCGGATGGAAACTTTTGCAT
>WRIQ01000097.1 GCA_009782655.1 Prolixibacteraceae bacterium | reverse complement strand
GATGTCCATTCGCATTCCGGCGACAGCCGTGATTGGCGTTGTGGAATTTGACCATTTCATAGAGTACAACAATCTCTACGAAACCATATACAGCACCAACGATTACGAAAATATACGGTCGCATTTTCAGGATGCCGATCTGGACGTAAACCTGCAAAGAAGGGTCATGAGTTATCTAGAGGTGATGGACAGGCCTTTAGCCGTTCGTTCGTCGGGGTTGTTCGAAGATTCGCTGTTGCGTCCCTTTTCGGGTGTTTATGCAACCTACCTCATTCCCAACAACCATCGCGATATAAATGTGCGTTTCGAGCAGTTGCAGACCGCTATCAAACTGGTTTATTCGAGTATTTTTACCGAGTCGGCGCAAATGTATTTCGACGCCATCAACTATAAAATCGAAGAAGAAAAGATGGCGGTCATCATTCAGGAAGTAGTCGGGCATGAGTTTAACGGCAAATTCTATCCGCACATTTCGGGTGTAGCCCACTCATACAACTATTACCCAGTGGCATACATGGAACCCGAAGATGGTTTTTCGGTGATGGCTGTCGGCTTGGGAATGTATGTGGCCGGCGGCGAAAATGCCTTCCGTTTTTGTCCGCGCTATCCAACGCTGAACAGCACGTCGCTGCATGACCAGATGCGCGACTCGCAGCGCCAGTTTTATGCTATCGACATGACGGAAAGCTGTTTCGACCTTGTGCAGGGCGGCGAAAATGCGACCGTGCGCCGCTACCGCCTCAAAGAAGCCGAAGCAGACGGAACATTGGAGTTGAGCGCCTCGACATACAATATGGAAAATGATATTCTCACACCCGGGATGCCATATCCGGGGCCGCGCATTGTCGACTTTGGTAACATATTGAAATATAATGCAATGCCGCTGGCAGACACACTGAATCTGTTGCTGAAATTGTTCCGCGAAGCGATGGGAGCGCCCGTGGAAATGGAGTTTGCTATCGACCTGAATCCCAACGACAAAGGTTTGCCGACTTTCTACCTGTTGCAGATTAAACCCATGATCAAAAACGAAAGGGAGGTGATTATCAATTCTGAGATCGCCAAAGATGATGCATCGCTGCTGATGTATGCAGAGCGCGGAATGGGCAATGGCTCTATTCACGATATTTACGATGTGGTTTTTGTGAAACCTTCCGAATTCAACACTTTGGTTACAAAGGATATAGCGCTCGAAATCAGCGATTACAATAAAAACTTCGAGCGTAGCGGTAAAGGATATGTTTTGATTGGGCCGGGACGCTGGGGATCAAACGACCATTTTACCGGCATTCCCGTTTATTGGGCGGGCATTTCGAAAGCCAGAATCATCGTCGAAATCGGATTGCACAATTTGCCGCTGGAAGGATCTTTAGGGTCTCATTTTTTCCACAATGTCACCTCTATGAACGTTGGATATTTCGCCATCCCGCACAATTCGCCCAATTCATTTATAAACATGAATATATTATATGAACAGGAAACAGTGAATGAAACCCGGTATATTAAGCATGTCCGGTTCGACAAACCGCTGACAATTTTAATGGACGGAAAGAGCAGGCAGGCGATGATAAGGTTCGAAAAACAGGGATCGTGAAAATTCCAAATTTTGCTTCAACCTAAATTGAAAATCAATATGGCGAAAATGTTGAAAAATAGCCAGTGTCTATGCGGAATTATTGGCTCGTCAAATCTTTGAATCCGCTGGTTCCTCATCTTTCACCGAAAAACGAAATCCCACGCCGTGGAGGTTTACAATTTTAATGTTGGGGTCGTAGCTGAAATATTTTCGCAGCCGCGAGATGAAAACATCGAGACTGCGACCCAAGAAATAGTCGTTTGAACCCCAGATTTTTATGAGAATATGGTCGCGGTTCAGCACCGAATTGATATGGGAAGCGAAAAGTTTTACCAGTTCGGCTTCTTTCAAAGTCAGGCGGCGTTCGTATTCGGGGTGTTTCAGCACAAGTTCTTCTTCGATAAACCGATATTCTCCCAAGGAAATTTCGTGTTTTTGCTGTAGCGTGTCGCTGATTATTGCATTGCTGCGGCGGAGGAAAATTTTCATTTTCAGTAGCAGCTCTTCCATGCTGAAAGGTTTTGTGATATAATCGTCGCCGCCAATGGTCAGCCCGGCAATTTTATCTTCGGTCATGGAACGCGCAGTGAGAAACAGGATGGGCGTCTGTTCATCTTTTTTGCGAATCTCTTTGGCCACCGAAAAACCATCCAGTTTCGGAAGCATCACATCGAGAATGATGAGGGCATAATTTCCCGATCCATAAAGCGTCAGAGCTTTTTCGCCATTGTCGGCAACATCGACATTATAATTCTGACGTTCAAGATTATCCTTCACAATGAAACTGAGCGTCGAATCGTCTTCCACCAAAAGAATTTGTAAATTAGAGTTATTCATGTTTTATTGGAATTTCCAGTGTAAATATACTGCCTCCGTTCGGATTATCGGATACCCAAATTTTCCAGTGATGGGCTTTCATCAACCTGTGAACATAATCGAGGCCCAGCCCGAAACCTTTCACATCGTGAACATTTCCGGTAGGAACGCGGTAAAACTTCTTGAATATTTTTTTGCGCGACTCTTTGGGGATTCCGATACCGTTGTCTTGTATCATCAGGTGGATGCAGCTTCTCTTTTTTTCGACAACGACGTTTATTTCAGGCTCTTTGTTGCAATATTTTACTGCATTTTCAAGCATATTCTGAATAATGTTGGCCAGATGAAACGGATCGGCGTCAACATATATTTCATGTTCGGCTTCAATGGTATTGATGGTAATGTTGGCGCCCAGCTCCGACTGTTTGAAACGGGAAACCGATTTGGTTGTGAAGCTGTTGATTTCAAGGATCTCGAGCGACAGCGTGAGCTTGTTTTTTTCGAGGGTAGCCAGATTCAGCACTTTCTCCACATTGGACGACAGGCGTTTGGTTTGGTCGTTGATGATTCTCACATAATTGAAAAGCCGGTCGGGTGTTTCGAGAATCTTTTGGTCGCTGATAACCTGCCCCGCCAACCCGATTGACGAGATGGGCGTTTTCAGTTCATGTGTCAGGTTGTTGATAAAGATTTTCTGTATTTCGGACAATTGTCGCTGTTTGATGATTACCCAAGTGGTGTAGCCGAAGAAAATGAGAACCAGCATCAGCAGGCTCGTCATAAAGTACCATCCCGTGAGGCGCTCGCCAATGTATGGCTTGATAGTTGGAAAATTAACAACGAAATAGTATGTGTATTTATCGCTTTTCGGGAAAAAATGGGTGGGCGTAAACTCGCACGAATCGGTATTTGCGCAAACATGTTCGATATAAACCATTTCGTCGATATCGTTGTCGTAAACGGCGTAGTCGAAATCCACATGGATTTCGTGACTTTTCAGTTGTTCGCGCAACTGAATTTTCAAAATTTCCAAATCGATATAATAGTTTACATTGACAATGTAGAGGTGGTTTTCGTGGCGCTTCACGGGTTCGATATTGTCGAATTGCGAAGTTTGTCCGGCAGTTTCGAGAAGTTGCCATGCGACCTCGCGCAAGGCTACCATGGCCGATTCGTTAAACTGCTTCTCGTTAATGTTATACGTTCTCTCCAACACCAGAAACTGGATCATAAAGATTCCCAAAATCACGAGAACCCCCAGTATGATAATATATTTAAATGCGTTCTTTTTCATCTTTGACGCTCAAAAATAAAGGGCGCGGGCAAATCAAAAAAACGTTTAACACTTCGTTAACAATATGTTTAACATTCCGTTTTGCGCCGAAGCCGTATATTTGGGGTATGAATTTAAGAAAACCATTTTAAAAATACAGGAAATTATGAAAAACTATTTTACACTTTTAGCTTTGTTCTTGATTGTCGGCGCTTTAAATTTCGCGCAAGCGCAAAGTAAACCGAGAATTTCGTTTACAAAAACAGAACACAATTTTGGAGATATGCAGGAAAAAGACGGGAGGAAAACCGTTACCTTCGAGTTTTCAAATACCGGCAGTGTTCCGCTAACCATAAGCATGGTTTCAGCCGCGCAGCCGTGCGTCTGTGTCATTCCCAAATGGACGAAAGATCCGATTGCACCGGGAGCAAAGGGAACCATCGATATTACCTATGATCCTCTCAATTATCCGGGAGCTTTCAGCAGGGATATCAATGTGATCAGCAATGCCGAAACCTCGACAGTGGCCCTGAAAATCATCGGTAAAGTGCTGGAGCGGGAAAGAACGCTTGCCGAACTCTACCCCAGCAAAATAGGCGATCTGCGTGCAAAAAGTTCGAGCGTAAACTTCTCGACTGTTAAAAGTACAGGTTCGAGAACGGAAGAACTGGAACTGGTGAACGATACAGATAAACCCATCGAAGTGGGATTGCGCACTGTGCCGGATTACATTTCCATCGATATAGAACCGAAGACTGTGCAGCCCAATGGAAAAGCCAAAATGACCGTTACCTTCGACGGCCAGAAAGCCGGCGTTTACGGATACACATCCAACAGGGTTTACCTGACAATGAACGGAAACAGCGATTACAATAAAAATTCGTTTTCGGTGAGCGCTTCCATTGAGGAAGATTTTTCGATGCTGACGCCCGAACAACTGGCCAATGCACCCATTGCAACTTTCAACAAAATGGAACACGACTTTGGCGATATCAAACAAGGCGCGAAACCCGAATACTCGTTTGAATTGAAAAATACCGGAAAAAGCGACCTGATGATTCGCAGCGTGAAAGCTACCTGCGGTTGTACGGCTGTGGAACCGGAAAAGAAGATTATCGCTCCGGGCGAAACCGCACCGATAAAAGTTACTTTCAACTCAACCGGACAGAAGGGACGCAACAGCAAAGGTGTCACTGTTATCACCAACGACCCGAAAGGCTCCAACCGCATGTTGAGAATCTCATCGAACGTTATTTAGACCAGACATACTTTTTTATCTAGATATTATAAAGGCGTTGACAGGCAGGTACTTCAACGCCTTTTTTGATGCGTGGGAGAGGAGTTTGCAAAGTTTCAGGCAATAAATGAATTTACATAAAAGTTGCACACAAGCGAACGACATGCAACATGGCTGAAAGCGTGTAGATAAGATTGGACTTACAGAAGATAAAACGTTAAACAACAAAAAAATGGGAGAAAATTGGTTTAACCACAAGGTCATTTCTAAAAGTTAACTATTTGTTATTCATATAAATAAGTTTTATTTTTGAATAAAAATAGCACCTGGGTAGATTCAACTATCAAATGCAACTCTGCTTCTTGTTGGTTATGAGCTTGTTCTTCTTGTTGAAATGAGAATAACTTTCTGAGGGAAAGTTATTTCCCATTCCAACAAGC
>WRIQ01000096.1 GCA_009782655.1 Prolixibacteraceae bacterium | reverse complement strand
GCAATTCCAAACTTGTACAAGTAATGGAATTAGATGAGCTTCACAGTTATGTTGGTCGAAAAAAAACTACCGATGGATATGGATTGCTGTTGATAGATATGGAAAACGGTTTATCTCTTTTGTCTGTGGGGACAGGTCGACAGAAACAGGATTAGTTTTATGGAACAGTATTAAAGAAATGAATGTCAACTACTATGCGTCTGATTACTGGAAGAGTTACGAGGAGTTTATTCCCATTGAAAAACACTTGCAAACGAAAGCAGAGACTTATACTGTTGAAGGGTACAACAGCCGAATACGACATTATTTGGCGAGATTTAAGCGAAAAAGTAAATGTTACAGTAAGGCAACATTTATGATTGAAATCTCCTTGAACTTGCTGATGTTGAAACTAAATAATGGGATTTATACATTAAATTGACAATGCCAATTTAAAAACAGATTTTTAAAAATCCTCCCTGAGAAAACTTCTTTATGCCAACACGTAAAACCCGGCTTGAGACCCTGTGTAGCGCATCGCTCATTGCAATTATTTTCCATTTGCATTTTCGGCAGAATATCACTAAAATTGCTGTCGGGTAATTTCAGAAATCGACAAGGATTTAACTTGCTGTTTTTTAGTGATTTTACTTCGTAAATCTTTAAACTTTTTAATTTATACCAAGATGAAAAAAACGATTATTGCAATTGCCTTATTGATTGCAGGCGCTTTTCATGTTGCAGCACAGCAACAAAAAGCGTATTTGGTTTCCAATGCGCATTTCGATTCCCAATGGAATTGGGATGTACAAAAATCCATCAACGACTACATTCCCAAAACCCTCAATCAGAATCTTTTTCTTTTGGGAAAATATCCCAGTTACATTTTCAATTTCGAAGGTGGGATAAAATACTACTGGATGAAAGAGTATTTTCCCCACCAATATGAATTGATAAAAAAATATATTGCTGAAGGCCGCTGGCATGTTACCGGCAGCACTTGGGACGCCAACGATACCAACGTTCCGTCGCCCGAATCATTTACGCGTAATATCTTATACGGGCAGCATTTTTTCCGCGATGAATTCGGCGTTGAGTCCAACGATATTTTTCTTCCCGACTGCTTCGGCTTCGGCTGGACTTTGCCCACCATTGCATCGCACTCCGGACTTATCGGCTTCTCGACACAAAAACTGCAATGGCGTAACAAACCCTTTTACGGCAACAGTAAAATACCTTTTGAAATCGGTTTGTGGGAAGGTGTCGATGGTGCACGCATTATGCTGGTCGCCGACGCGCACAACTACACCACCAAATGGCGCGACGAAGATTTGAGCCACAGCCGCCAACTGATGCGCTTTACAGAACAAAGTCCCATAAAAACGGTATATCACTACTACGGAACCGGCGACACCGGCGGCGCTCCCACCATAGAATCGGTGCGCGCGCTCGAAAAAGGGCTCAAAGGCGACGGCCCTGTGAAAATTATCAGCGCAACCAGCGGACAGCTTTACCAGGATTACCTCCCGTTCGACAAACACCCCGAATTGCCGGTTCACAAGGGAGAGCTGCTCATGGATGTACATGGCACGGGATGTTACACGTCGCAGGCGGCCATGAAATTCTACAACCGCCGCAACGAGTTGCTGGCCGACGCCGCCGAGAGAAGTTCCGTAATGGGCGACTGGCTTGGCGCGTTGCCATATCAGAAAAATACGCTGACCGAAGCATGGAAACGATTTGTATGGCATCAGTTTCACGACGACCTGACAGGAACGAGCATTCCGCGTGCCTACGAATTTTCGTGGAACGACGAGCTGATTTCGTTGCAGCAATTCGCCAATGTTTTGTCGAGTTCGGTGGGCGCCGTAGCGCGTATGCTCGACACCCACGTAAAAGGATTGCCGCTGGTGATCTATAACCCTGTCGGCGCTCCCGTTTCCGACATTGTGGAAATCGAATTTGCACTGCCCAAAGCCGCTTCAATAATTTCGGTTTACAACGAAAACGGCACACAGGTTCCCAGCCAGATTGTTGAAAACCAAAACGGAAAAGTGAAAATGCTGATTTCGGCGGCGGCGCCTTCGGTAGGTTATGTGGTTTACGATATACGTACGGACGGAAATTCTCCCGACGCCAAAACCCTGAAAGCGACAACCAAAGAACTGGAAAACAGCGTCTATAAAATCGCGCTCGACGCCCACGGCGACATTGCTTCGATAATCGACAAACGGAACAACCGCGAGCTGGTCGAAAACGGCAAGGCAATACGTTTGGCTTTTTTCACGGAAAACGAATCATTTTCGTGGCCTGCATGGGAAATTCTGAAAAGGGAAATCGATAAGGCGCCTGCCTCCGTTACCGACGATGTGAAAATTTCGGTGGTTGAAAATGGCCCCGTCAGGGTTTCGGTTTGTGTAGAACGCAAATTCGGCGATTCCACATTTAAACAATATATCAGACTGACAGAAGGCGGGCAAAGCGACAGAATAGATATTGTCAACGATATTTTTTGGCAATCGACCAATGCCTTGCTGAAAGCGGAATTTCCATTGAGCGCCTCCAACGAGGAAGCGATTTACGATTTGGGAGTAGGCACAGTGGCACGCGGTAATAATACCGATATCGAATATGAAGTCCACGCGCAACAGTGGGCCGACCTGACAGCCAAAGACGGATCATACGGCATTTCCATTATGAACAATAGCAAATACGGCTGGGACAAACCCAACGACAACACACTCCGACTGACACTGCTTCACACGCCTAAAACCCGCGGCGGATACGCATACCAGAACAAGCAGGATTTTGGCCGTCATACGTTTACCTACTCCATCATGGGACATCAGGGCGACTACCGCGTCGGGGAAACCGTCCGCAAAGCCGAAATTCTGAACCAGCCTTTATATGCTTTCATGGCTCCCGCCCATACAGGAACGCTGGGAAAATCGTTTTCTTTTATCTCTTCCGACAACGAAAATGTGATTCTGAAAGCCGTCAAACAGGCGGAAAAATCGGACGAGATTGTAGTTCGTTTTTACGAAACCACCGGGAAATCAGCCCAGAAAGCCAATATCGCATTTGCTGCGGAAATCGCCTCGGCGCAAGAAATTAACGGCGTTGAAGATGTGAAAGGCGCGGCCTCCTTTTCGGGTAACAAACTGAGCTTCGAAATAAAACCCTACTCCATGAAGAGTTTTAAGTTGAAGCTGAAAGCGCCGGCACAAAAAGCAGCTCCCGTGGAACAGGTTGCCATAGCGCTACCCTTTAATACCAAAACTTCGTCGTACAACGCTTTCCGCACAGACGCCAATTTCGATGGGAAAGGTAATTCGTTTGCTTCGGAACTGCTGCCCCAAGAAATTGATTTCAAAGGAATTAATTTTCAACTTGGCCAACCCGATGCACCCAATGGCATTAAAAGCCGCCGCGACACCATCGACCTGCCTGCCGGAAATTACAATCGCCTATACCTGTTGGCCGCATCGACACAGCACGATTTGATGGAAACCTTCACCGTCGACAACAAAGAATATCCGGTTATGATTCCTTCGTATACCGGCTTTGTCGGACAATGGGGACACACCGACCATACTGTCGGCTATCTGAAAAACGCCGATATTGCTTACGCAGGTACACACAAGCACAACATGATTCAAAATCGCGACGTCCCCTATGAGTTCACGTATATGTTCAGCATCGCACTCGACATTCCGGCAAATTCGAAAAAGCTATTTTTGCCTGATAATCCGCGTGTTGTGGTTTTTGCCGCCACGGTAGCGCAGGACGTCAACAATGCTGTTGTTCCGGCCACCGATTTGATGAAGGTAAACCTTCTGCTGAAAAATGCCGATGATGAAGGTTTTGCAAGGAAAAATCTTGTCGCCGGGAAAACGGTTGTAGACCGTAGCGGCGAAATCAACCGCAGAGAAAGTGCCGAACAGGCCCTCGACGATAATATCACCACCAAATGGTGCGATGTGAGCGATGTCCGTCCAAAATTTATTGCCGTGGATATGGAAGAAACCGAAGAGATTCACGGATGGTATGTTTTCCATGCCGGGCTGGAAAATTTAGACTGGATAGCCAAAGAATACAGTCTGCAGGTGAAACTCAACGAAGGCGACGAATGGCAAACCGTCGACACGGTATATGACAATACCGCACTCGAAACCGAAAGGCTTCTGAAAACGCCCGTAAAAACACGCTTTGTGCGACTGCTGGTAACCAAACCCGACCAAAGCGAAGGAAACACGGTTCGTATTTATGAATTTTCTGTTTTTTAGTTGAAATGCCTCATTACATTATATCAACATGTGGGTAATGAAAATCGCAGAGCGATAGAGCGTTTTTAGCCGTGTGCGAAAGCTTGCGGTTTTGGAAGGTTTCAATCCGGTCATGCGCCGCTCCGCGGCGCAGTCATGTTACCCATTCCAGCAAATATTGTGTAATGTGTTTTCACCGATAAAAAACCGTATTATATACATTAATAATAAAAAAAGCCTCTGAAAAGAGGCTTTTTTTATTATTAATCTTGATATTGTTTATCAACCTTTGATGTTTGCCTGTGCTGCTGCAACACGCGCAATCGGCACACGATAGGGCGAGCAGCTCACATAATCCATTCCCACGGAATTGCAAAATTCTACCGACGACGGTTCGCCGCCATGTTCACCGCAAATGCCAATTTTAAGTTCGGGGCGGGTGGAGCGACCTTTTTCGCAACCCATGCGCACCAATTGTCCCACACCTTCCTGATCCAAAATCTGGAAAGGATCGTTTTTCAGGATTCCTTTCTCAAGATAAACGGGCAGGAATTTCCCTGCATCGTCGCGCGAATAACCAAAAGTCATCTGCGTGAGGTCGTTGGTACCGAAGGAGAAAAATTGGGCTACACCCGCAATTTTATCGGCTGTGAGGGCGGCGCGTGGAATTTCAATCATGGTTCCCACTAAATAATCCATGCGGACGCCTTTTTCGGCAAAAACCTTTTCGGCGGTTTCATTTATAATGTTAATCTGCAATTCCAGTTCCTTCAATGTTCCCACCAGCGGCACCATGATTTCGGGACGCGCATCAACGCCTTTTAACTTCAGGTTGACAGCCGCCTCAATAATGGCGCGGGCCTGCATTTCGGTAATTTCGGGATAGGTGATCCCCAGTCGGCATCCACGATGGCCCAACATGGGGTTAAATTCGTGCAGCGACTCAACTTTATATTTTATTTCTTCTACCGAAACGCCCATCTCTTTGGCCATTTCCGCCTGATTGACTTCTTCGTGG
Organism: Prolixibacteraceae bacterium; assembly: GCA_009782655.1. The sequence continues at coordinate 83 of WRIQ01000096.1, read as the reverse complement.
GGAACAAATTCGTGCAGCGGCGGGTCGAGCAGACGCACGGTAACGCCATATCCTTCCATGGCCTGAAAAATTCCTTCGAAGTC
>WRIQ01000095.1 GCA_009782655.1 Prolixibacteraceae bacterium | reverse complement strand
TGGGGATGTGGATCACCCTTCCCGTACTTTGATCGGCATCAACCCAATTACCGATTTCGAGAATGGAAAACTGGTAAAGCCTCAAATCGATAACATCGCCGCGGTTTTCACCGATTTGTATGCGGTCGCCAATGCCAAAGGGCTTGCGCAGCATGATGAATAGCCATCCTGCAATGTTGGCAAGCAGGTCTTTCAAGGCAATGGCAACGCCTGCCGAAACCAACCCCAAAAAAGCTCCCAAATGATAGAATGCATCCATCCAAACGGTTCCAATCAGAATAATCGCCGTCACGGGAACGACATAAGACACCAGCCGCCGCCAAAAATAACGGGTGTTGATGTTTTCGGTATTCTTCCAAACAATGCGGAGAATTATCACGCGCAATAACGACAAAAACAACAATATCAGAATCGAATAAAAAATTTTTTCCTGCGTCCCTGACGAGATTCCGAAAAGCTCTTCCAAAAAGGCGATGACTTTATTCATACACAATTGTTTTGCAGTTAAAAAACAAAATATCGGAGCTTTGTTTCCCAGCCCATCCGCCGGTAGCTGCGACACACAAAAATAGTCGATTAAATTACATAATGTATGTGTATATTCTGTTAAATTCGAATTAGATTTGCAGAAAAAAATGTTGGTCGATACGCACGCTCACCTTTATTCTTCTGATTTTTCCGACGACAGGGAGAAAATCATTGGAAATGCCCTCCTTAATAACGTTTCGAAAATCGTACTTCCCAATATCGACGCCGATTCCATTCCCGCAATGCTGGATTTATGCGATGCTTATCCTGAAGTTTGTTTTCCGCTGATGGGCTTGCACCCCACATCAGTGAAAGAGGATTACCTCGAGCAACTGAAGCTGGCGGAAGCGTGGCTCGGCAAGCGCAAATTCCGGGGTATCGGCGAAATCGGCATTGATTTATACTGGGACAAAACCTATATAAACCAGCAGAGCGATGCTTTCAGAACCCAATTGCAATGGGCGCGCACTATGAATTTGCCGGTGGCTGTTCATGTGCGTAACTCATTCGACGAGGTGTATGAAATTCTCGAAACCGAGCAGGACGGTTCCATGAAAGGTGTTTTCCACTGTTTCGGCGGCAATGTCGAAGAAGCGAAAAAAATTATCGGCGCCGGTTTTTATATAGGAATAGGCGGCGTGGTAACTTTCAGGAACAGTTGCTTAGGCGAAGTTTTGCAACATATCGACATCAAAAACATCGTTCTCGAAACCGATTCGCCTTATCTGGCGCCCACGCCATTCAGGGGGCGGCGTAACGAAAGCGCCTACATTATCCATGTGGCGCAAAAAATCGGTGAACTCTACAACATTCCATTCGGGGAAGTCGAACGCATAACATCGCAAAATGCGGAGAAACTGTTTGATATTTAAGCCACAGCGGGTAAAAAAATCGCAGCCACAACAAAAAGTAGTGGCTGCGATTGAAATTTTAAAAAAAACAATATGAATAAAATCTGCACAAATTTAACAAATTTAATTTAATGAAAAGAAATTCCCACGGTCAGTGGATATAGTTCCGGCCCTTTCCCTTCTGCAAAAAGCGACGTCATGCTGTAGTTGGCAAAGACGCCAAAATGTCTTCCGAATCCGATTCTTCCTGCCAAATCATATTTCAACGGGTTGACATGAAAACTCCTGCGTTCCTTGGTTTTGTTGCCGTCGTTGCCTTTTATTTTGGTACGCGAACCAATGTTTAATCCGCCAATTGCGCCCACCGCCACCGTCAACGGATTATTAGGGCTTAACCTTAACGGCGTTACCACTTCGAGCATCAACGGAGCCGTCAGGTAACTGGCATGGAATTTCGACTTTTTTATATTATCCAAATTTTGGGGATAGACCATTCCCCAATCCCTATTGTAGGTGATGGTGAGCGGATTGTCGAACCTAAAATCCATGAAACTGAAGCCCAGACCAGTCACAACTCCAACCGTTTTGTTCCGGTTGGTGAAAGCATATTCAAAAAGATTAAGATTGAAAGTTATGGATTTGGCGTAGTTCAGGTCAAAAAAATCGCCCACATTGCGATCATCGTACAGTGAATAATTGCTGTCGTGGAACATATTAACGCCAAATTCTATCCCCTGCCAGTGTGCCGGAAAACGTCTTTTGCTTCTGTTGTAACGAAATTTTACATTGTGGCCGCATCCAGATTCTATTACTTCGATTTTGCGCCTGCCCATCTCAACTGTTGTTGCATCGCCATTCTCATTCATGATAACCTGAATAACGGGATTTTCCTGAACTTCAAATCTTAATGTGTCTGTCAGGGCATAAGCCGACGAAACTGAAATCAAAATTGCAAATAAAAGTGTAATTGTTTTCATGACTTTTTTGTTTTTAAATTTTTTCCAGTGTGACGGAAACCGATTACATTAAGTTACAGGACAAACAATTTTTTTCTGATTTTTTATTGGCTCACGCAAATATCCGGCAGCGGAGCTGCTCCGGCATTTCACGGATTTACAAGCTGTCAGTCAAAGCTCTATAGGCTACTCTACAGTATCGGCGGCGCCATTATTTTCCGTTTCCGCCGGTTCAATTGCTTTATCGGGTTGTACTATGGTGAGGCCTTCGGGGCGCATTTCCCAGTATTTTCCCACCATATCGCGATCCCATGTGTTAGTAACGTTGTCGATATCGTGGATAATTTCTTTCATGCTTTCGCCCAAATACACACCGATGCCAACGGGGATTTTCAAAGTGATTTCCATTTGCTGGTGGCGCCATTTGTTGCGGCGACCTGCCTGAAAATATGCATCGAAATGTATCAGCGAATCTGTTATCTGATAGGAATATTCCATTTCTTTTATATACCTGTTGGCATCGTCCATATTGTTTCCGCGCGATCTCTTTTTAAACAAAATCACGATATTATCGCTTTCCGATTTTTTGACGTTGATGCGCGGTTTCCCCAAAACCACATTTTCGTTGCCGGTCCTGACAATTTTGGAACGACTGTTATTCAAGTCGATATAGGGATACTCGTCGTATGCATCGGGGTTGGCTTCAAGATAGAGCGTTTTGCATGAATTGCACAAAACTGTTTCGGAGTTGGTGAGTGTGGCCTGTTGCTTGTAATTGCCCACCTGCCCTACCGACACGAAAAAGAAAACAATCATGGCAACGAACCACAAGCCCACCATGCCCAATCCTACGGCAACGTTGTTGGATTTAAATCTGAAAATCATTTTCGCGCCGATAAAAAACAGCGCAGCAAACGGAATTCCCACAAACAGCAGCAGCGAAATCACACCCGGCGTAATGGAATCGTCGGAGATGAAATTGCTCACCAGCCCACCAAAGGGCAAATCAGTGCCCAAATACCACGAGTTGTCGGTAAGCAGTTGCTGCCCAAACACAAAGGTGGAAATGGTAGTCACCAGTCCCAGAAATCCGGTGATGAGCAAAAAAGCGCCGATTACAATTGAAAAAACGCGCAGAACAGCCTTGCCTATATTCGACGAAAGGTCGCGTTCTTTCTTTGCCGCCGGACGGGAGCTGCTTTGCGAATAATATTTTTTATCGTAGGTCGTCGGTTTCGGATTTTCGGTTGCCGGTTTTTCCCACGGCGTTATCTCACCGGTATCCTCTCTTTCTAAACCCTCTTCTTTTATTTTTCCGGTATCTGCCCCGAAAGCATTTTCCTCATTCGTTTCGTTTGGAATATCCGGTGTTATATCGGCTGGGATTTTTTTTTTATCGCTGTCGAGAATATTTTCTTCGCTGTTCTGGTCGCGCACCGTGCGTTGTATGTTGTTCACATTCACCTCCTCACCGCGCATTTCGAGGCGTTGCGCCGTGGTTGCGGCTCTGGGTACAGCAATCCACAGAATGATATATACCAGAATGCCGGTGCAACTGGCAAATATGAGCAACACAAAGATAACCCGCACAATCGTCGGGTTAATATTGAAATAGGCGCTCAAGCCGCTGCAAACGCCGGCAATAATGCGGTCGTCGGGATTGCGGTAGAGCCGCTTTTTGCTCGACAGGCTGTTGACGCAGTGGCCGCTTTCGCCATCTTCCTGCTCGAAATCTTCGGTGGTACCCATGGTTTCTATCACCTGTTCGACCCAATCGACAGTGATTACCTTGCTCTCTCCCTTCGACCATTCGGTGAACAACTCGGCAATTCGGTTTTCGATGTCGTCCATTATTTCCTGTCCTTCGGTGTTGTTTCCGAAATGTTTTTTCAGATTCTGAAAATAACGCTGGAGCTTTTCAAATGCGTCTTCCTCGATGTGAAAAATGGTGCCGCTTATATTGATTGTAAATGTCTTTTTCATGGTTGTTTATTTTACTTCGCCCAAAACTTTTTTTATTTAATGGTTATGCCGGAATATTCGCATGATGCGAATATGTTATGAATCAAAATTATAGCTCTTTATGGTTTTTGATTTTTTCAACGGTATCGACCAGTTCCTGCCACGATTCGCCCAATTCATTTAAAAATTGACGCCCTTCGGTGGTCAGTTCATAGTATTTGCGGGGCGGCCCCTGCGTAGATTCTTCCCAGCGATAAGTGAGTAAACCTTCGTTTTTCAGCCGCGAGAGAAGCGGGTAGAGCGTTCCTTCCACCACTATCATTTTTCCCTCTTTCAGTTTTCGTATTATGTCGCTGGCATAAAGCGGCTTTCCGTCGAGAACCAACAAAATGCAGTACTCAAGCACACCTTTACGCATCTGCGCCTTTGAATTTTCTATTTTCATGACAATTTTTTTAGTAGAAAACCGGGTAGTACATCCGGAAGCTCCGGCAAATTCCGCTTTTCCGATTCAAAATTATTGTACACTCCTGAAATCGTTCCACACCGGCTTACGGCTTTCTGCTTTTGCGTCTTTTAATGTCTTGAAACCGTTGCTGATGCTCAAAAACGCAACAACTGCCACAAAGGGGCTCATAATACCGAAGGAACTGAACGCCGAGTCGATAAAATTGTGGGTTTTACCCAATGTGTAGCAAAATGTGATTACGTACATCATCCATGTAGAATACAACATGACGACGCCTACAATGATTGCTAATTTTCCTGATTTCGCTTTCATAGTCGTTAATTTTAATTTGTTTACCATTTTCTGTTTTCCAAACACTGTTTCTTTGTTTTTATGACTTTGTTTCCGCTATCCTGTTCTCATTTGGACAGGTGTTCATTTTTGTAAAATATTACATCCTGCAAAGAACTTTTTCCGGAATATTACCTTTTAAAACCCTGTTTTAGGTAATGCAAATATATAAAATATTTTTAGTACCGTGCAACACATAGTACTAAAAATATTAAAAAAAATTACACCGAATTAACTTTTACCTTATAACTTTTTGATTTACAGAAT
>WRIQ01000094.1 GCA_009782655.1 Prolixibacteraceae bacterium | reverse complement strand
ACTATTTTTCTGCAAAACAACGCCATCCGATTCATTATTTTAACTCAAACAGGCGTTGATTATTGTTTGCGCCCTGCGTTATTTCCACAGTGTCATAAACCCAAAATAGCCGCCTGAAAGGGGCAGCTATCGTTGGTAATTCGTTATTTTTTCCTGCGAGGCAGGAGTATGCGATCAGATTTTTTTATTTTCCTTGGCCGGGTTGCGGTGATATATTTCACCGTCTTTCCACTCTTCGAACGCGATCAGCGTTGGCTTGGACAATCTTTCGTAGAATTTTGAAATTTCGATTTGTTCGCGATTTTCAAAAACTTCTTCGAGGTTGTCGGTATATGAGGCAAACTCCTGCAATTTCTGATTCAATTCTTCTTTCAACTCCGACGAAATCTGATTGGCGCGTTTTGTCAGTATCATAACGGTTTCGTAGATGTTTCCTGTTTCTTTTTCCAGAATATCAAGGTCTCGTGGGATTGTTGTAAGCGAAGCTTTTGTTTTTTTATAATCCATAATTGTTATTCGTTGCTGTTTGTATCTCTGTTGCTATAATTCATTAATTTTGAAATGTCAGTGTAGAATCTGTTGGCTTCTCTCCTGTGTTTCGACGCGGGAAATTCGTCAACAAAAGCAAAATATTCGTCCAATGCGTTGGACAGGCGCACCTCTTTTTTATCTTCCACGCTGTTTACGGCCAAGAAATACCGCGATTTTAGGAGCATGTATAGCAGTTCTTCGCGATAGCGGCTGTCGGGATATTCCTTCACAGCGTTTTCGAGAGCGACAACGGCGGCCTTGAAGTTTTCAAAATCGTAATACAGCTTGGCGTTTAAAAACGATTTCTGCACCAGTTTATCCCTTAGCTCGTCGATAAGGCGATGCGCCTCGTCCACTCTGTCGCTGAAAGGATAAAGGTTCACATACAACTGGAACGCTTCGATGGCATTGATGGTGGTCTGCTGGTCGAGTAGCGGCTTGGGCGACATCAGATAACTTGCATAGCCAATCATAAACTGTGACTCTTCGGCGAATTTACTCATCGGCTGCTCTCGCAAAAGCGACCTGAAATATTGCGTGGCCATCAGGTAATCGCTTTGCCCCATCATGCTTTTTGCGTAATAATAATACACCTGATCGGCGCGGCTGCTAACACGGTAGATACTCAGCAAATCATGAAACAAAGCGCCCGATCTGGCAAATTCGCCTTTTTCGAAATACTCAATTCCCTTTTTGAATTTGTATTCGTAATCGGTGCTTTTAACTATCTTATTGTAATCGCCGCATGACACGGCAACAATCAACAATAAGGCTAACAAGCTAATATTTCTCATTTTCATTAACATGCCGCAAAGATATAATTTTTAAGAATAATGTGAACGACAAAAAAAGGAGATTTGTTTTCATATTTAATAGAGGTTATGAATTTTTAACAAAATAATTGTTCTGTTGTGTTGTAATGCGTTCAAATGATCAAAAAGTTTACTTTTGCAACAGTTTTTAAAAATATAAAGAAATTTATTATGGCAGATATATTTGCAAAATTCGAACAGGTCAGAGGCGACATAGGCCGCCACATGGATCTGATACATGGTTACTTTGCATTTCCCAAGCTGGAAGGGGAGATAGGTCCGCATATGACATTTCGCGGGCAAAAGATGTTGGTTTGGAGCCTCAATAACTATTTAGGGTTGGCCAATCATCCCGAGGTGCGTAAAACTGACGCTGAAGCGGCGGCCCGTTGGGGGCTTGCCTACCCGATGGGCGCCCGCATGATGTCGGGGCAAACCGCTAAACATGAAGAGCTGGAACGCAATTTAGCTGATTTTGTCGGTAAAGAAGATGCTTTCCTTCTGAATTTCGGATACCAAGGAATGGTTTCCATCATTGATTCGATTTGCGGACGCAACGACGTAATTGTGTACGACTCCGAATCGCACGCCTGCATCCTCGACGGAGTGCGCCTCCATATGGGTAAACGTTTTGTATTTCAGCACAATAATATCGAAAGCCTTCGCAAACAGTTGGAGCATGCCACCAAACTGACTGAAAAGCAGGGCAGCGGCATCCTCGTTATCACCGAAGGCGTATTCGGGATGGCCGGCGATATGGGGAAACTCGATGAAGTGGCAGCCCTGAAAAGCGAATATGATTTTCGCCTGTTAGTCGACGACGCCCATGGTTTTGGGACTATGGGAAAAACCGGCGCCGGCGTTGCCGAGCATTTTGGCGTTACCGACAAAGTAGATTTGCTCTTCGGCACGTTTGCCAAATCGATGGCTGGAATCGGCGCTTTCGTTGCCGGGCCACGCAGAATTTGCAATTACCTGCGCTATAACATGCGGTCGCAGACTTTCGCAAAATCGCTGCCCTTAGCAATGGTAGAAGGAGCTCTCAAAAGACTGGAACTGGTGAGAACACAACCCGAGTTGCGCGAAAATCTTTGGAGCATTGTCCACGCTCTCCAAAACGGATTGCGCGAAGCCGGTTTTGATCTGGGAAGGACAAACTCGCCCGTTACGCCTGTTTACCTCAAAGGCGGTGAAGCCGAAGGCACCAACCTGATTTTCGACCTGCGCGAAAACTACCATATTTTCTGCTCCATAGTCGTATATCCGGTTATTCCCAAAGGAGAACTGATTATTCGCATTATTCCTACCTCCGTGCATTCGCTTGAAGATGTTAAATATACGGTCGAAACTTTCAAGATAATTCGTGAGAGACTGTTGGCAGGCAAGTATTCGCAGGCGGAATTTGCTAAGGTGGAAATCGATAAATTGTAAAATCATTAACATCGTGACATATATATATGGTAGCAAAAAAGGCAGCGAAATCCGCTGCCTTTTTTGCTATCCGGCCTTAGCGTTCTATTCTTCGTCATTGCGTGGTGCTCTGCCTGTTTTGGTATTAATGATTTTGCTGATGCTGTAAGGCGTTTTTTTCTGGCTCTCGAAATAGGTGCGCATTTGAAGTTCGGCGAGTATGCCGGTGGTTATAAACTGGATGCCGCTGAGAATGAGCAATATTCCCAACAGCAGCAGCGGCTTGCCCCATATATCGTTGCCCATGATTTTCAAAATCAGCAGATACAAGTTGATGACGGCGCCGATTGCCAGCGTGAAAATGCCTATTTGGCTGAAAAAGTGCATAGGGCGTTGCAGATATTTTTTCATAAACCACATCAGCGTGAGGTCGCTCATCACGCGGGTTGTGCGGCTCAGGTTATATTTCGATTTTCCGTGTTCGCGGGCGCGGTGGTTAACGTCGACCTGCGTGAGGTGCACAAAACCTTCGAGCGCCAGCAATACAGGAATGAAACGGTGCAATTCGCCGTAGATATGTATGCTTTTTATGGATTCGGCGGTGAAAATTTTCAGTGTACATCCCAAATCGCGCATTTGCGTTTGCGTAGACTGGCGGATAATGTAATTAGCGATTTTGGAAGGTACTTTCCGCAGAAACATGCCGTCCTGCCGGTTGGCGCGCACACCGGCAACCATATCCCAGCCTTCCTCTTCGATTGCATCGAGCATGCGTGGAATATCGGCCGGATCGTTTTGCAGGTCGCCGTCGAGCAAAGCTACATATTCGCCCTGCGCTTGGTCGATGCCCGCTTGAAGCGCCGAACTTTGCCCGTAGTTGCGCCGAAGTTTGACGAGCACAAAGCGGCTGTCGTCGATTTTCATAATTTCGGAACGTGTGTTGTCGGTTGAGCCGTCGTCAACAAAGATGGCCTCAAAGTCGATGTGTTTCAGCGCTTCCTTAATTTGATCGGCCAAAATGGGTATGTTGAGCTCTTCGTTGTAAACACAAATGATAACTGATAATTTCTTCATTATTTAAAGTTTAAATAAAAAATAACACTGCGGGCGCTGTTTGGCTGCCCGATTTTTCCTATATGGCGCTTTATTCTATCTTTGTTCTGTTTTTAGGGCAAATTTAAAAAATCGTTTTTCATATTGCCCGTATAACCTGAATTAATTCTTTTTATTGAAGATGGTTGAAAAGATTGTAAACAAAAGGTACTTTGCCACGATTCTGTTTGCGGTTTCGTTGTTGCTGCTTTGCGCCAACAATCAAAATATCAGTATTTACATTCTCGATGAAGCCAAAAATGCATCGTGCGCCCGCGAAATAATGGAAACGTCGCGGCTTGATTACCCCACGTTCAACTATCAGTTGCGGGGAGACAAGCCGCCACTGCACTATCTTTTTATGATTCTGTCGTACAGGATTTTCGGTGTGAATGCGTGGACGGCGCGTCTCTTTTCGGCTGTCTTCGGCGCGTTGACCATTTTACTGATTTTTTTGGCGGTTTCGAAATTTGCAGACCGCAAATCCGCTTTCATGGCGGCGCTTTGCCTGGCTGCCTCCATCTATTTTCAAATTCAGCACCATTTGGCTGTTCCCGATCCCTATCTGTTATTTTTTACGACTTGGAGCATCCTGCTTTTTTTCTCGGCGCTCGAAACCGGTAAACTTTCCGACACGCTGCTTCTCTATGTCGCCCTTGCCTTGGGAACACTTTCGAAAGGGCCCATCGCCCTTGCGATTCCCGGATTGTCGTTCGTTATTTACCTGATTGTAACTCGGCGGTTCAACCTGAAAACCATTATGAGCCTGAAACCGCTTCTAGGGTTGCTCATTTTTCTGGCTTTGACGCTTCCTTGGTATGTTGCCGTGCATGTCGCTACCAACGGCGAATGGACGCGAATGTTTTTCCTGAAGCACAACCTGAGCCGCTTTGGTAGAGAGATGGAAGGGCATGGCGGAACTTTTCTACTCACATGGCTCTACATAATCCTCGGCATGTTCCCTTTTTCTTTTTTTCTGGTACAATCCGTAAAACATTATATGGCAACCCAAAAGCGGCTGGTTCTTTTGTCGCTCATCGTGTCGGTTGTGGTTACGGTGGTGTTCAGTTTCTCCCAAACGCGGTTGCCCAACTATACGATTCTTTTGTATCCCTTTTTTGCAGTCATAATCGGCGATTACCTTGCAGCAAAGGTTGCGAATTACAAATACGATAAAATCTCCTTTTATATTATATCCGCAATTTCTGTTCTGATTCCCGTTGTCGGATACATAGCCCTCAAACTTGATCCGGGGCTTTCTTCGCTGAGAAATATGTCTTGGCTTTTGACGGTTCTTCCCGCAGGCGCGTTCATTTCGTTGTGGCTTTTCATAAAGAAGAGAGTGGTTGCTGCACGTTTGTCTTTGGCGGCAAGTTCGGTTGCGGTAACGCTGGTTTTCCTGTTTATCATTTATCCTTCCATCGACAATATGAACCCGGTGAAAAACAGTGCGCATATTATTCACAACAGCGATGCGGTTGTGTATTACCATCGCTTTAATCCGGCATACGCTTTCGAATTGGAAAAGGAAATTCCCCGAATTGAA
>WRIQ01000093.1 GCA_009782655.1 Prolixibacteraceae bacterium | reverse complement strand
GCTAAACGAATTAATTCATATCATTTTTTGAAGGAAAACCGGTTAATTTATACCTTTGTTGAAGAATAACGTTTGAACAAAATTTGGTATGTCGTTAAAAATTGAAGAAAACAATCTCGACCGTTTTATATTAATCGGCGACAGAGTTTTGATAAAGCCCAAGAATCCCGAACAAAAAACAGCTTCGGGATTGATTTTGCCTCCGTCCGTACAGGAAAATGAAAAGTTGCTAAGCGGCTATGTTGTAAAAACCGGGCCGGGTTTTCCCATTCCGGCCATGACCGATGAAGACGAACCATGGAAAGAGAAAAAAGAATCGGTGAAATATGTATCGCTTCAGGCGCAACGCGGCGATCTGGCCGTCTATCTTAACAAAAGCGGTTTCGAAATAGAGTTTAATTGCGAAAAATACACCATCCTGCCCCACAGCAGCATTTTGATGTTGATCCGCGACGAGATGCTCATGGAGTAATATTTTTCAAAACATCGATCTCTTTTATCGATATTGATGTCAGAAAAATTGCCTAAAGTCAATGTATTTGTAAATAAATTGCACAAAATTATTACATTTTGAGCTTTTCCATCCGCCAATTTCATTTATTATATAAATTGCACAAAAAGAAGAAACGACAAATTATGAACAGAGTAGCAGAACGTATTAACAGGCTTTCGGAATCGGCCACACTTGCCGTAGCGCAAAAAAGCCGCGAACTGAAAGCGCAAGGGATAGATGTAATCAGTTTGGGAGTTGGGGAACCTGATTTTCCGACTCCTGATATTATTAAAGAGGCCGCCAAAAAAGCAGTCGACGATAATTACTCGTACTACTCTCCCATTCAGGGATATCCGGAATTGCTTGAAGCGATTTGTAACAAACTCAAACGGGAAAACAATCTGGAATACAACGCCAACCAAATCATCGTTTCCAACGGAGCCAAGCACTCGCTGGCCAATGTGTTGCAAGTACTTATAGACAAAGGCGATGAGGTGATTGTCCCCGCTCCTTACTGGGTTACTTATGTCGATTTGGTAAATTTTTCGGAAGGCATTAACGTTGTAATCACAACAACCGTTGACAACGATTTTAAAATCACGCCCGAACAACTTGAGGCAGCCATAACTCCCAAAACTCGCGCGTTTTTATTCAGCAGTCCAAGCAACCCCACCGGAAGCGTTTACACGCGCAACGAGTTGAAAGCTTTTGCCGACATTTTCGCGAAACATCCAAATATCATCATCATCTCCGACGAAATTTACGAACACATTATATATGGTAAAAAGTTCGAGTCGATTGCGCAATTTCCCGAAATTCGCGACAGAGTTGTGATTATCAACGGAGTATCTAAATCCTACGCCATGACCGGCTACCGCATCGGATTTATTGCTGCGCCCGTCTGGATTGCCAAAGCCTGCAATAAATTACAGGGCCAGTTCACATCGGGAGCCAATTCGGTTGCCCAAATTGCCGCCGCCGCCGCTTTCAACTGCGGAGAAGCCGATATGCTCAAAATGGTTGTCCAGTTTGAAAAACGCCGCGATCTGGTACTGAAGCTGTTGAGCGATATTCCCGGTCTGAAAACCAGCAAACCCGACGGCGCTTTCTATGTTTTCCCCGAATGTTCGTCCTATTTTGGAAAATCCAATGGCGAAACAGAAATTAAAGACGCCGACGATTTATGCTATTATATTTTGAGCAAAGCGCATGTGGGCGTTGTGTCGGGTAGCGCTTTCGGAGCGCCCGAATGTTTTCGGTTAAGCTATGCCGCTTCGGAAGAAGAACTCACAAAAGCGTTGACAAACATTAAGACAGAACTTGCAAAATTGAAATAATTACCGATTTCAAAAATGAGAATAAGGCTGGCTTAACCACAAAGAGCACCAAACAAATACACATTGATATTCACGGCTTTGTGTTCTTTGTGGAAACCCTTTCTGAACCTTGTGGTGAAAAATTTTTGCTTTTGAGGCAGCCTCTGGTTTGTTCGGCATGATTTCTCCTACTGAGCGGCACATCCTTACAGGATGTGATTTGGCGCATCTCCAAAAAAACACTATTTTCGTTCCGTTAAAAAAATCATGACAGCCTTCTCCGAATTCGGAATCGGCAAGCATAAAGCCAATATATTGACAATGAAGAAGTTTTTTTTGTTTATTCAAGTTTTCCTGTTGTGTGTGGTTTCGCTCAGCGCCCACGAAGGAATGTGGATTCCCACACTGTTGAAAAAATACAATATTGAAGAGATGCAGCAAATGGGTTTCCGGTTGACGGCCGAAGATATATACGATATTAATAATGTAAGCATGAAAGATGCGGTTGTCATTTTCGGCGGCGGCTGCACCGGCGAAATGATCTCGCCCGACGGCTTGCTCATCACCAACCATCATTGCGGCTACTCGCAAGTTCAAATGCACAGCTCGGTTGAGAACGACTACCTGACACACGGATTCTGGGCAATGAACCGGAACGAAGAGCTTCCCAATCCCGGGCTGAGCGTGAGTTTCCTCGAACGCATGGAAGATGTCACCGATAAGGTATTGGAAAATACGCAGAACCTAAGCGACGCTGCAGAATTGGAAGCGCAAAAGAAAAACAACATTGCGGAAATAGAAAAGGAAGCCCGCGAAAACGGGAAATATCGCGTTCAGGTGAAGCCTCTGTTTTATGGCAATCAATATTTTCTGTATGTTCATAAAGTTTATACCGATGTGCGATTGGTGGGCGCTCCTCCGTCGGCCATCGGCAAATTTGGCGGCGATACTGACAACTGGACGTGGCCGCGTCATACCGGCGACTTCGCCCTTTTCAGGGTATATGCGGGAAAAGATAACGAGCCGGCGCAATTTTCGGAAGAGAATGTGCCCTACAAACCCGGAAAATTTTTCCCAATCTCGCTACAGGGAGTGCAACCCGGCGATTTTACCATGGTTTTTGGAAATCCCGGAACCACGCAACAATACATCACTTCCAACGCTGTCGATCTTATTATGACTCAACGCAATCCCGACAGAATCGCCCTTCGCGACATCAAACTGGAAATATTGAACCGCCACACGAAAGACAATGCCAAAGTCAGGATTCAGTACGCCTCGAAACATGCCAGTATCTCAAATTCATGGAAAAGATGGCAGGGCGAAATATTGGGTCTGAAAAGGCTTGACGCCGTTCAAAAAAAGAAGGAATTTGAAAAATCGTTCGAAAATTGGGCACGCCGTCAGGGAACTTGGGACAGCCAATACAAAGATATGTTCGGCCATTTCGGAGAGATTTATACCGCATACGCCCCGCTTGCCAAAGCTTCCGATTATTACTCGGAAGTTGTATGGAGCGGCGCTGAAATTTTCCTTGTGGCTTCCTATATAAATTCGTTCTTCAACCAAATGGAGAGAGATGGCGAAATAACTGAAAATATGCAGGTTACCATCAACAGACTCCTCGATGGTTTTTTGAAAAATTTTCACCAACCCATTGACGAAGAACTATTTATGTCGCTACTTCCACGTTTGGCCGAAAATGTGGAAAATCAATTCCTGCCCGCCGCCTTGTCCGATGTTTTGAATAAATATGTCGGCGACAAGCTTATTGAGAAATTTTACCGCAAATCGATTTTAACCGACTACGGAAAACTCACCGAAATTTTTGCCTCCAATTCGCAAAAGCAAATCACGAAACTGCTGAAAGACCCTGTGTTCGCGCTTTATAGGGAATTGCTCACACATTACAACAAAACCGTCGGGGCACCGATCAAAGCGCTGGAACTCGATATCGAATCCGAAATGAAGCAATATATGAACGGTGTCATGCAATTCAAGGAAGGACAGGCGCTCTACCCCGACGCCAATTTCACGCTGCGCGTTTCCTATGGGAAAGTGGAAGGTTTCGAACCGCGCGATGGCATTGAATATAAACACTATACAACGCTTGAAGGAATTATCGAAAAAGGTAATCCCGACATATACGATTACGATGTACCCGCTCGACTGCAAGAGCTTTATAATAATAGGGATTACGGGGTCTACGGCCTAAACGACGCGATGCCGGTTTGCTTCATCGCCTCCAATCATACCACAGGCGGAAATTCGGGAAGCCCCGTCGTGAACGGCGACGGACATCTGACAGGCATCAATTTCGACCGATGCTGGGAAGGAACCATGAGCGACATTATGTTCGATCCGGAACGTTGCCGAAACATCGCCCTTGATATCCGCTATGCACTTTTCATAATCGACAAATTTGCCGGAGCCGGTTATCTTCTCGATGAGATGGAAATTGTCAGGTAGTTTGCGAATCAATTGAGAATTGCCAATCTAAAATCATAAATATTTTACATTGCTTTGTCGATGGGGAAATTTTCTCCATTCCAAGCTTTCTGTTGCGTCCATTTTTCCTCGGGGGCAGTCCAGAACTCATCTTGGGGCGGCAATCCCAAATGCAAAAATCCCACAGAGCAAAGATATAAACTGCCGGTGCAGATGTAACTTTCGGCGATTCCGGGCTGGTGCCCTGTAAATCCGATGGTCAGCCATCCGTTTTTGTCGAAAGTTCCGGGCGCATCGAACATGCGTTTAGCCACCGCCGTCAGGGCACATCTTACCTGCGCAGGTGAAACATTTTTTGGCAACTTTTTCATCAACGCAACCATCGACAGCGTTTGCATGGCGCCAATACGGTAAGGCAACGAACGTCCTATTGCGGGAAAAGTACCCTCTGGGGAAATCAGGCGCTCCTGAATTTCGCCATAACGAATCGCCCGATTCATGATCTTATCGTACGACTGTTGCGAACATTTTTTCATAGACAGCATAATGGTATATATGTCGGCCAGCATGGGCTGAATCACATAGCTGTTATAATAGTCCCAATGAAAATCAACGCCATCGCCATACACGCCATCGCCTTTGTACCAGTCTTCATGTTTATTAAGTGCGAAATCAACACGCGTGGCGTCCCAAGGCTCGCCAATTTGCAGGAAAAAGGCCTCGATGGTTGCCGAAAACAGAAGCCAGTTGCTGAGGTAAGGCTTGATCTCGCGTGTGAGCTTCAAAGCCTCAATGACCATTTTTTGTGTTTCTTTGTCGAGGCCGCCCCAGAGTTTCTCTGGCGAGCGGATAAAAGCCTGCGCTAAAAATGCAGCATCAACCAATGGCTGGCTCGGTTTGGAAAAATTCATATAATCCTTCGATTTGGGGTCTACGGCTTTCCTCACCGATTTATGGGCCAGTTCTAACAACTCGGCACGCATTTTCCCTTCGTCGGTATTGTCGGGCCCCAGTTCGAGCCAAGGCGCCAGACCGCACAACAAACGCCCGAAAGCCTCGAGGTGCGCATAATCTTTTCGCGAATCGGGATTGGGCGATTCGATGGGCATCTTCGCTTTTAACTGCTCTTTGCTCAAAGCATCCAAAACCGGATAGGCAATCTTGTATGCGGTTTCACACCAATAGGAACGGGCATCAACGGCTGTTTTTTCGCTTCCGCCCGCAACAGACAATTTTATCGCCACACAACAAATAAGGGCTAAAACAATTTTTCTCATCATAAGTAACATTTT
>WRIQ01000092.1 GCA_009782655.1 Prolixibacteraceae bacterium | reverse complement strand
CGACCTCACTGTCTTGGAATTGAATGAAGAAACGCGGCCGAAAAATATGCTTACCCTCGACGAAGTAGAACGCGTATTGACCGACGTGCTGGATCGTCACAACGCCATCACTTATGCTGTGGAAATGGGAGAAAAATGGAAAGGCGGCGTCATGGATTTGAAACCGGCAAACGCTGAATTGAAATCGAAAGAAGTGCCCATCGAAACCTTTTTTCATAAAATTGTGATGGTACGCGACCGCCTGAGGGTTCTGGAGCAAAACATAAATTCTCACCCCGTTCTCACTGATCAGGATAAAGTGGACCTACAGCAATATATAACCCGCATATACGGTTCGCTCACCACCTTTAACATCCTTTTTGCTGAAAAGGACGACTATTTTGTGGGCGTAAAATCATAAAAATTGACATTACGACAGCTTTCGTGCTTGCAAACACATAAGCCGTTTTAATCTATGTCCGACTATGAAAAAAATATGTACTATTTTGCTGATTAGCTGGGTAATGACGAGTATAGCGCAAGATTACACGTTAAAAGTATGGCCTGACGGAGCGCCCGACAGCAATGGGCTGACTGTGCCCGAGGAGAAATACGACGGTGTGCGTGTGCGCAACGTTTCAGAAGCCGAAATGTATGTTTTTCTGCCTGCTAAGGAAAAAAACAGCGGTGCGGCTGTGGTTATTTGCCCCGGTGGTGGATACAGTATACTGGCGATGGATCACGAAGGATACAACATGGCGCGCTGGATGGCAGAAAAAGGCGTTGCCGGCATTGTGCTGAAATACCGTTTGCCCAACGGACATCATCAGATTCCTTCGGGCGACGCGCGACAGGCCATTCGCACGGTGAGGGCCAACGCCGCAAAATGGGGAATAGATCCGGCAAAAATCGGCGTCGCCGGTTCGTCGGCAGGCGGACATCTGGCTTCCACAGTGGGAACGCGCTTCGACGGGGGCGACGGCAACGCCGCCAATCCGATTGCGCAAATGAGTTGCCGTCCCGATTTTATGCTTTTGCTATATCCCGTAATTTCATTCCGTGAGGATATCGGGCACATGGGATCGCGCCAAAACCTGATTGGGCAGGGGAACAACTGGGAGCTGGCCCAGCAATATTCAAACGAGCTGCACGTAACCTATAAAACGCCTCCCACGTTTTTGGTTCTGGCCGACGACGACAGGGGGGTTGTCCCCGAAAACTCCATTGAGTTTTATGCAGCCCTGAAAAAGCATAATATTCCCGCAGAAATGCATATATTTCAAAAAGGGGGTCACGGATTCGGAATGAATAAAAACGGAATACCAGCCGACAACTGGCCCGACTTATTCTACAATTGGCTGAAAGCTATCGGTGTTATAAAATGATTTTGTCTAAATTACAACTTTCTGATGTCCAGTCCTGTTGATGTTTTTCATTTTTGCCCGCGATGCGGCTCATCGCTTTTTGAGGTGGCAGGTGTGCGCTCTTTTCGTTGCGAAAATTGCGGGCTGCAATATTATATCAACTCGGCAGCGGCGGTCGCCTGCCTGATTTTCAACAGCAGAGGCAAGCTTTTAATGACAAGGCGCGCCATCGACCCGGAGGCAGGAAAACTCGATTTGCCGGGCGGTTTTGTCGACCCCGGAGAAACGGCGGAAAATGCTGTGCGCCGCGAACTCATGGAAGAACTGGGCATAGTGGTCAAAAGCATGAAATACCTCACTTCGCAGAGCAACGAATATCTTTTTTCGGGGATCACCATTTTTACCACCGATTTGGCATTTCTGGTGGAAGCCGAATCGCTGGAAAACTTGTCGGCGAATGACGATATTTCCGGTTTCGAGTGGGTTAACCCGCAAACTGTTGAGGTCGCTGAAATTCCCTCGCCCTCCATTCGCTATTTCGTGAAACAGATTGCATCGGATAACAGTGATGCAATATTTGGATAGCTCTTGCCCTTTCCAATTGTTGTTACCTCGAAACATCCTTTTCATTGTAAAATGATAAAATTATGATAATAAATATAATAACTATGATATGAAAAGAATATATTTTTTTATCGCTCTGTCGGCAGTTCTTTTTTGTTTCGGGTGCACCGGCAACAAAGCGAAAACAGAGGCAGACGCAGCTCCACGTATTGTCAATATTATCAACTTCATCAGGCAAACCGAGCCACGCGATGAAGCCATCACCGATGAGGTTTTATATCAGACGGTGGTAAGTCAGGTTGAACAGTTGAATGCATATGAGCTGCCGGGGACTTTTCTTTTGCAATACGATGCGCTGATAAATCCTCAGTATCAGGGTTTACTGAGAGAAAAGCTTTTCCCCGGCTCGGAGGTGGGCGCATGGTGGGAAATCACGCAACCGCATGTGGAAGCCGCCGGAATGAGTTGGCGCGGCCGCTATCCATGGGACTGGCATGCTGACGTGGGTTTTGCAACTGGTTATGCGCCTGCCGAACGAGAGAAATTGGTGGACGTATATATGGAAAAGTTCAAATCCGTTTTTGGAAAATATCCCGAATCGGTGGGGTCGTGGTTTATCGACGCTCACACGTTGGCTTATATGTATGACAAGTATAATATTGTCGCCTCTTGCAACTGCAAAGACCAGATTGGCACCGACGGATACACTTTGTGGGGCGGCTATTGGAATCAGGGCTACTATCCCAGCCGCAAAAATGCATACATGCCTGCGCAACATGCCGAGGCACAAATTCCGGTTCCCATTTTCCGTATGCTAGGTAGTGATCCCATTTATCAATACGACCATGGACTGGGAAGTTCCGTGCAGGGCGTAGTGTCGCTTGAACCGGTTTATCGATACGGCGGAGGAAACCGCAAATGGGTGGAGTGGTTTTTCAAATCGATCTTTGACGATCCCTGCCTGACTTACAACTATACGCAGACGGGACAGGAAAATTCTTTTACATGGCTCGGCATGAAAAAGGGACTTGAAATACAGATTCCACTAATTGATTCGTTGCGGAAACAAAATGCCATCCGCGTGGAAACGCTTGCCGAATCGGGAAAATGGTTCAGGGAACAGTTTGAAGTCACACCGCCAACAGCCCTGAGCGCACTCTCCGATGTTCGCAACGAAGGACACAAAACAGTATGGTTCAACAGCCGTTTCTACAGGGCAAACCTGCTTTTCAAAGACGACTCGTTTCGCTTCAGGGATATTCACCTGTTCGACGAACGTTTTCAGTCCGATTATATAGAAAAAGCCGGAGAATCAACGCAGTGCATATATACTACATTGCCCGTTTTAGACGGTTTTCTGTGGAGTACGCGCGAATCGTTTGCCGGATTATACATTATGCGCGTTGATGCCGCAGGAAATGCCGCGCCGCTGTCTTTTAACGATCCCGATGTGACGCCGTTGGACAACAACGCTCTTCGTGTAAATTTCAACACGGCGGAAGAGGAATCGTTCACCATCATTTTTTACGAAGATCGTTTTGAAATATCGTGTAACGCGTACGATAAAAATTTTGCGTGGATACTCGAACTGAAAACGGCGCCCGAAAAAGAGACTCCTTTTACGTCTTTCGGCGCAAACGAAATCAAAGCACAATGGAAAGGTTTCAATTACGGGCTTTCGTGTAAAACAGGACAAATTGAAAAAACAGGTCAAAACGGAAGCGTTTGCCGATTTTTTCCGTCGGCAAACAAAATTGTTGTCGACTGTAGGAATACCTTATGATTGAATTTCAACAACATACATATTGCTTTCCCATTCGATTTATCGGAAAAGGGAGAAATCCCCAAATATCGGGTTATTTTGGAACAATCACTATATTTGCATGATTAAGCCACTTAAAAATCAATCGGGTATGAAAAAGATGATAATTTTCGCCTTATTTTTTGTTTATGCAATTAACACATCTGCACAGTCGGCCGAAGCGCATTGGATTTGGTATCCGGGCGATTTTGAGTTGTGGCTGAGCGGCAAAAGTCAGGTTTTGCGCACTGAGAGAGGCATGTTTTATGCACCGTTCTGGCGTCTCGACAGCCATGCACAATTGGTTGTTTTCGGGAATACCGTGGAGTTGAAGGAGCCCGAAACTGTCGAAATCAGGGTTGACGGACAGTTTTACCTTATTCTTGACGGCCGTTTTGTATATGAAACGCCCGAGAGAATAGAATTGTCGGCTGGAAAGCATTCATTTCATTTTCAGGTGTATAATCCCGTAACGCCGCCATCGGTTTGGGTAAAAGGAAAATCTTTCGGCAGCGACAAAACATGGACGGCATCCACACAAAACGGCAAAACGGTGCAGGCCGATATGTGGATTTTCGACATGCCCGAATACAGACCTTCTGATTTTAAGCTGGCCGTAGAACCGCACGAAGCTGTTAAAACGGAAAAAAACGGACAATCGGTTTTCGTCGATTTCGGAAAGGAAACATTCGGTTTTCTGAAATTTCATAACCTGAGGGGAAACGGCGAAATTACGGTCATTTACGGCGAATCGGAAGAAGAGGCACAAGCAGGAAAGGATGCCGAAACGTACGACATACTTAAAATAAAACAGCCACAAGCCGCCGATTTTGTCGCTCCGGGTTCGCGAGCGTTCCGTTATGTTAATGTTTCGTGGACGGACAACATTAGCTTCGACAAAATTTCCATGCTGTATGAATTTCTGCCGTTGGAATATAAAGGCGCTTTCAGGTGTAACGACGAGAAAATAAATAACATATGGGATGTATCGGCTTATACGTTGCATCTTTCGTCGCGCGAATTTTTTCTCGACGGCATTAAACGCGACCGCTGGGTTTGGAGCGGCGACGCATATCAGAGCTATCTGATGAACTATTACCTGTTTTTCGACAACTCGTTGGTGAAACGCTCCACCTGGGCACTACGCGGCAACGACCCGGTAGAAACGCATATCAACACAATTCTCGACTATTCATTTTATTGGTTTATAGGAATTTATGATTACTATCTATATGCCGGCGACAAAGAATTTCTGACGCAGATTTATCCGAAAATGAAAACGTTGATGGATTTTTGTCTGGCACGCAGAAATGCCAACGGCATGGTTGAAGGGCTGCCCGGAGACTGGGTTTTTGTAGATTGGGCGCCCATCAGCAAAAAGGGTGAGCTGAGTATAGAGCAAATTCTCTTTTGTAGGAGCCTCGAAACCATGGTTTTGTGTGCCAACCTGATGAACGAGCAGGATAAAGCCAAAGAATATCAGTCGCTGGCCGACGGGTTGCGGAAGAAAATAATGGAGGTTTTCTGGGATCCGCAGCAAAAAGCATTGGTTCACAGTCGTGTCAATGGCGCATTAGATAAAACCGTAACCAAATATGCAAACATGTTCGCCATGACTTTCGACTATCTGAGCGACGTGCAAAAAGCCGAAGTGAAAGACCATGTGTTGCTCAACGATAATGTATTGAAAATCACTACTCCCTACATGCGTTTTTACGAGCTGGAAGCCATGTGCCGCATAAAACAACACGAATATGTGCTGGGCGAGATAAAAGACTATTGGGGTGGAATGTTGAAACTGGGCGCCACATCGTTTTGGGAGGCTTACAATCCTGAAGAATCGGGGGCGCAAC
>WRIQ01000091.1 GCA_009782655.1 Prolixibacteraceae bacterium | reverse complement strand
ATGCGGAGATTGGGATGGTTGATGACGAAATTAACTTCATGAGTCTGTCCTTTGTTCGAGTCGGCAGTGGGACGGCGAACCCTACCCGCAACTTCAACCACATTTTCGGTAACATAAAAACGGCGCGACAAAACCTGCTTTTCCTTGTTCATATCCTCATAAACCAGCAAAATATAGTTTCCCGAAATTTTCAGGCGCACATCGTTGTTGGGTATACCAAGTTGGTAATTTATATATGGAAATGTGGTATTGATGGAGCGCATATAATCGTTCAGGGGATTTTCGATGAATCCGTCCAAATATTCGCTTTGCGCCAAAAAACTCTCATTCCAGTTGTGATCGCAATGGATAATTGTGTAATAATAATTTTTTACCTGATTCGATAAATCGTCAAACTTCAGCACCAATCTGATGCCTTCGTTGAGTTCCATCACCGGGCTCGATAATTCGAAACCTTCCCTGAAAAGCTTTACCGACTTTATGTCTTCGCTGAAAATCGCATTCTCGTAATAATAACGGTTGGCCTGCGCACCGGCGGAAATCGCCAAGGCAAGCGGCAACCAAATAATAAATAAATACCTCATATTCAAAAAATAAATCGAATAAAACAAACCGTTGACTGTCATTCACCCAGATGAACATAACGCCATTCCTGCAAAAAAATTTTATGCGCTCATGACGCGTACTTCACCACGAAAAGGAACAAAGCTGCAAAACCGGATTAGGAAAAACAAAATACGCCCGTAAATCAACCACCAATTAATTATAAATTTACATTCAAAAATAATCTGAAAAAATCGCCTTCGGCATCTGTTTTAATGACGTCAGAGAACTAATTAACAATCAGAACATAAAACGAACATTATAAAGGATGTATTGTTCTTCGGCTAAATTTATGTAGACTGTGCAGCACAAGCCCATATAAATTTGCTATTTTTGTAGAAGTATCGAAATCTATTCATATTCAAGCATGTCAAAGACGATAAAACTTAAAAAAGGGTTAAACATCAAAATAAAGGGGAAAGCCGAACTTGTGCTGGAGACAGTGGCGGCTGCCGATGTTTATGCACTTAAACCCACTGATTTTAAAGGATTAACGCCCAAGCCCTGCGTGAAATCGGGGCAGGCAGTGAAAGCCGGCGAACCGCTGTTTTATGATAAATACAATCCGGAAGTTTTTTATGTTTCACCTGTTGGCGGCAATGTTTTGGATGTAAAACGCGGCGAGCGCAGGCGCATTCTCGAAGTGATTGTGCAGGCCGATGCATCCCGAGGCGCTGTTGATTTTGGGAAAGCCGATCCGCAGAAACTTTCGAGCGACGAGGTGCGCAAGATACTGCTCAAGAGTGGAATGTGGCCTTTTATCAAAAGACGACCCTACGGCGTGGTTGCTTATCAGCACGAAACGCCCAAGAGCATTTTCATATCCGGTTTCGACACGGCGCCGCTGGCTCCCGATTGCGAATTTATATTGAACGGACAGGAAAAAGAGTTTCAAACAGGGGTGAATGCCCTGTCCCGGCTCACATTGGGGAAAATATATCTTGGGCTACCCGTCAACACAGCCAACAACGGTTATAAAAAAATTGAAAATGTGGAGATTAATTATTTTGATGGGCCGCATCCCGCCGGAAATGTGGGCGTCCAGATTCATCATACCGACCCCATAAACAAAGGCGAAGTGATTTGGACCATCAACCCGCTCGATGTTGTCTTCATCGGCAGGCTGTTCGAAACCGGCAACGTTGATTTTTCGCGTATTGTAGCCCTCACAGGCTCCGAAGTGGAAAAGCCCCGTTACTACCGTACCATTTTGGGCGCCCGCCTCGATTCGATATTAGACGGAAAGCTGAAAACAGGGAAAAAACAAAGGATAATCAGCGGCAATCCGCTGACTGGAACACAAACTGAAATCGACAGTTACCTCGGATTCTACGATTCGCAAATCACCGTTATCCCTGAGGGCGACGAATATGATTTCATGGGCTGGGCCATGCCGGGATGCAGCGTTTACAGTGCATCGCACACTTTCCTGTCGTCGCTTTTCCCCCAAAAAGAGTACGAACTCACCGCGAACATACACGGTGGCGAAAGAGCTTTTATAGTAACAGGACAATACGAAAAAGTCCTGCCCATGGACCTCTATCCCGTCCACCTCATAAAATCCATCATCGCCAACGATGTGGATAAAATGGAACAACTTGGCATCTACGAAGTTGTGGAGGAAGATATGGCTTTGTGCGAATTTGTCTGCACTTCGAAAATAAAAGTTCAGGAAGTGCTGCGTAAAGGAATTAATACAATGATTAAAGAGCTGGGATAGCCGGTTCTGTTTTCTGCTGATAACAAAAAAATCAAAACGATAGATGAAAGCACTCAGGAATTTTTTCGAAAGGACAGAGCCTTATGTGCAGGAGGGAGCCCGGTTTTACTGGCTTCGTTCCACGCATGATGCTTTTTTCTCTATGTTCTTTGTACAGAAAACCACATCCAAATCGGGGAGCCACATCCACGATTACATCGACTCCAAAAGGACGATGCTGATAGTGATAACGGCGTTGATCCCCGCCATGCTTTTCGGTATGTACAATATCGGATTCCAACATTTCAAAGCGGTTGGGGAACTGGCGGAAACCGGTTTTTTCCAAACCTTTTTCTATGGTTTTCTGAAAGTTTTACCCATCATCATTGTCTCGTATGTCGTAGGCTTGGGAATCGAATTTGTTTTCGCGCAGATACGGCGCCACGAAGTCAATGAGGGCTTTTTAGTTTCCGGCATTCTCATCCCGCTGATTATGCCGGTGAATACGCCGTTGTGGATGATTGCTCTGGCCACCGCCTTTGCCGTGGTTTTCGGCAAGGAAGTTTTCGGCGGAACCGGCATGAATATCTGGAATCCGGCGTTGATAGCGAGAGCTTTTTTGTTTTTCGCATATCCCGCACAAATATCGGGCGACAAAGTGTGGATTTCGTTGAAAAGCGCCGCCGCCGTCGACGGCTTTTCGGGAGCTACGCCATTGGCTGATGCCGCTGCCGGAAATATTCAGTTCAGCGTTGCCGACGCTTTCTTCGGATTTATTCCCGGGTCCATTGGCGAAACATCCACCTTGGCCATTATATTAGGAGCTATATTTTTGATTATTACCGGTATAGGAAGTTGGAAAATTATGCTTTCGACGGTTGTTGGCGGCCTCGCCATGGGATTGCTTCTTAATCTTTGCGCCGGCATTCAGGGATTGTCGCCCGAATCAGCAACCTACTTTTCCATGCCGTTTTGGCATCATCTGCTTCTGGGTGGTTTTGCTTTCGGCGCCGTTTTCATGGCCACCGATCCCGTGTCGGCAGCACAAACCGAAAAAGGAAAATGGATATACGGATTTCTTATCGGCGTGATTGCCATCCTGCTCAGGGTTGTCAACCCGGCCTACCCCGAAGGCATGATGCTGGCCATCCTGTTGATGAACACCTTCTCGCCGCTGATAGACTACTACGTGGTGGAAGCCAATATTAATCGCCGCCTGAAAAGAGCGAAAGTTGCAGCCTGATAAATTGACGCATTATGAACAAGAATAGCAATACATATACATTTATTTATGCTTCGGTTATGGTAATCATTGTGGCCGCCGTTCTTTCGGTGGCGGCAACTGTATTGAAACCGCTGCAAACAGATAACCAAAACATCGAAAAGATGCAGAATATTTTGGCATCGGTGAATATAAACGCCACAGCCGCTGAGGCCAAAGAAGTTTATGCACAGAGAATTACAAAAAGCTATGTGGTGAATTCGAAAGGGGAGGAGGTTCAGGGCGACGCTTTTAACATTGACCTGAAAGTTGAAAAAGCCAAACCTCTTGCGAACAGGGCTTTACCGGTTTTCGAATGTAAGACCGACGAGGGTGTGAAATATATTTTCCCCATGCGGGGCGCCGGGCTTTGGGGGCCCCTCTGGGGATATGTGTCGCTGAACGACGATTTGAATACCATATACGGCGCCAATTTCTCCCACGAAGGAGAAACGCCCGGGCTGGGAGCCGAAATATCTACGTCGGCATTCCAAGGGATGTTCAAGGGGAAAACCATCTTCGATGCTTCGGGCAAACTGGTTTCTATCATCGTTGCCAAATCCAACGAAAATGCACCCGCAGCGCACAAGGTGGACGCCATATCGGGAGGAACCATTACCAGTAAAGGATTGCAGCAGATGTTGCTGGAAGATTTTCAAAGCTATCAGAATTTTATCATCCGGAAAAAATCATAACCATGAGTGAAAAAGAACCCTTGTTTTCGAAGAGAAATTTGAATCTGCTCACCGATCCGCTGAACGACAACAATCCGATTACCGTTCAGGTGCTGGGAATCTGTTCGGCGCTGGCAGTTACGGCGCAATTGAAGCCCGCCGTGGTTATGGCAATATCGGTGACGGTGGTGCTGGCGCTGTCCAATGTCATCATTTCATTGTTGCGCAACACCATCCCCAATCGCATTCGCATCATTGTTCAACTGGTGGTAGTGGCCGCCCTGGTTATTCTTGTCGACCAGATTCTGAAAGCCTATGTTTACGATGTGAGCAAGCAACTGTCGGTATTCGTCGGGCTCATCATCACCAACTGCATTCTGATGGGGCGCCTCGAAGCTTTCGCGCTGGGAAACAAACCGTGGCAGTCGTTTTTGGATGGCATCGGCAACGGCGCGGGTTACGGATTAATCCTGATTATTGTGGGTTTTTTCCGTGAATTGTTGGGCGCTGGCTCCATCTGGGGCTATCGGATTGTTCCGGGAAGCTGGTACATTGCCAACGGCGGCTTCTACGAAAACAACGGTATGATGATTTTACCGCCCATGGCGCTCATCACCGTTGGTATTATTATCTGGGTACAAAGAAGCCGCAATCGTAAACTTATTGAAAAATAAAGAATATGGAAAATCTAATCAACATATTTGTCAAATCGATTTTTATTGAGAACATGGTATTTGCCTATTTTTTAGGCATGTGTTCTTATTTGGCGGTTTCGAAATCGGTAAAAACCGCAATCGGCCTTGGCATAGCCGTTATTTTTGTATTGGGAATAACACTTCCTGTCAACTATCTGCTTGAGAAATTTGTTCTTTCCGACGGCGCTTTGTCCTGGCTGGGGCCTGCTTTCGTCGATGTAGATTTAAGCTTCCTCAGCTTCATCATGTTCATCGCAGTTATTGCATCGATAGTTCAATTAGTGGAAATGGTAGTTGAGAAATTCGCTCCTGCGCTTTACAACCAGTTGGGAATCTTCTTGCCGCTCATCGCCGTTAATTGCGCCATTTTGGGTGGCTCGCTGTTTATGCAGCAAAAAGGTTTCGACAATGTGGGTGAAGCGACAGTCTACGGTTTAGGCTCCGGATTCGGATGGTTTCTAGCCATCATCGGCATTGCCGCAATTCGCGAACGAATTGCATATTCCAATGTCCCTGCTCCCCTGCGCGGATTGGGCATCTCATTCATAATCACCGGACTGATGGGCATTGCCTTCATGGGATTCATGGGAATAAAATTATAGTATAAACCAAAAAGTTCTGTACAATGATATTATTATCAACGCAA
>WRIQ01000090.1 GCA_009782655.1 Prolixibacteraceae bacterium | reverse complement strand
AGCCCCGAAAACGGAAGCTACCTGATTAGTTTCACTGACGAAGATTTTGGCAATTTCCTCAAAACCTATCTGAGGCCCAAGACCACGCAAATACTTTTCGGGGAAACAAAATGAAAAAACGCAACTACTATTGCCTTGTAGCCGGACTGCCCGACATCGTTATCGACGATAAAAAAATGGCCATGCCACCGGTACAATTGCGCGATTACTTGGAACAGGAGCTGCATCCCGATGATTTCGGAATGGTAAAGCTTTTTTACCTGCCTTGGGATCATCAAAACCTGGTGCAGATACTATTTCACAGCGTACCCAAATGGGACGATCGCGGCAATTACACGCGCGAAGAAATGGAAACACTGGCCAACAAACGCCAGCTTGATTTTGTGGAACCGGAAAAATATCCGGCATACTTTATTTCGTTTCTGGAAGATTTTTTCAACGACGACATGGAAACCACCGAAACAGGAGCCCTTGCGCAACTTACCGAATGTTGGTACAACATGCTCGATTCGCATCCCAACGAATTTGTGCGCCAGGTAGCTTCCTTTGGCAGAACCAAAGGCAATGTCATGCTGGCGCTCAACGGACGCAAGCATCAGCTCGACTACGAAAAAGCGCTGATTGGCGACGACGACATCACTACGGCGTTGAAAAAAAGCCGTGCGCGCGACTTCGGTTTATCCGGAGAAGTTGCTTATATCGACAACCTTACACAAATTTTTGAAACAAATAACATACTCGAAAGAGAACAAAAAATAGACAATCAGCAGTGGAATTATTTAGACGAAATTACTGTTTTCGACTATTTTACGGCCGAAAAAGTACTGGCTTTCGTTCTGAAATATTTCATGGTAGAACGCTGGTTTGTCCTCGAAAAAGAGAAAGGGCAAGAAATGTTCGGCCGGTTGTTGCAAGAATTACAATCCAATTTTGAATTTCCTGATGAATTTACTATAAACTATGGAAAGAGAAAATAAAACAACAGGAACCGTGGTTGGCATTGTGTCCAATCTGGTAACCGTAGAAGTGAACGGGCCGGTTGCCCAAAACGAAATATGTTTCATACAGTTGGGACAGGAGCGCTTGATGGCCGAGGTCATTAAGGTGAACGGGAAAAACGCTTTCGTGCAGGTTTTCGAAAGTACCCGTGGACTGAAAATCGGCATGGAAGCTGAATTTCAGGGACACATGCTCGAAGTGACACTGGGGCCCGGCATCCTCTCGCGGAACTACGACGGGCTGCAAAACGATCTGGACAAAATGGAAGGTGTTTTCCTGAAACGCGGCGAATATACCGATCCCCTCAATCGCGAAAAACTGTGGCATTTCAAACCGCTTGCGCAAAAAGGCGACACTGTAAAAGCCGGCGACTGGCTGGGCGAAGTGAATGAAAATTTCATGCCCCACAAAATAATGGTGCCCTTCAAACTCGCCGGAACCTATACGCTTAAAAGCATCGTTAGCGAAGGTGAATATACGGTCGACCACAAAATTGCCGTTATTGCCGACGAAGAAGGTCGCGAGACAGATCTAACAATGGTGCAAAAATGGCCGGTGAAAATAGCTGTCGGCGCATACAAGGAAAAACCGCGCCCCTTTAAGTTGCTCGAAACCGGTGTGCGCTGTATGGATACGCTCAACCCGATTATCGAAGGCGGCACAGGATTCATCCCCGGCCCTTTTGGAACAGGGAAAACCGTTTTGCAACACGCCATCTCCAAACAGGCCGAAGCCGACATAGTCATCATGGCGGCCTGCGGCGAAAGAGCCAACGAAGTGGTGGAAATCTTCGCCGAGTTTCCCAAGCTCGACGACCCGCACACCGGCCGCAAACTGATTGAACGAACCATCATCATTGCCAACACGTCGAATATGCCGGTTGCTGCCCGCGAAGCGTCAGTTTACACGGCCATGGCCATAGGCGAATACTACCGCTCAATGGGATTGCGAGTTCTGTTGATGGCCGATTCCACTTCGCGCTGGGCGCAGGCGCTGCGCGAAATGTCAAACCGTTTGGAGGAGCTTCCCGGACAGGATGCCTTCCCCATGGATTTGTCGGCGATAATCTCCAATTTTTACGCCCGCGCAGGATTTGTGTACCTGAACAACGGAGCATCGGGTTCGATAACCTTCATCGGTACGGTTTCGCCGGCAGGCGGCAACCTCAAAGAGCCGGTAACCGAAGGAACACGCAAAGCCGCACGCTGTTTCTACGGCCTTAACCAAAGCCGCGCCGACAGTAAACGCTATCCCGCCATCGACCCCATCGACAGCTACTCCAAATATCTCGAATATCCCGAAGTACAAGAATATCTGAGCGAAAAAATCGATAACGACTGGCTCAACAAAGTACTGAAAGCAAAAGATATACTGCTGCGTGGCAAAGAAGCCATGGAACAAATCAACATTTTGGGCGACGATGGCGTACCCATCAGCTTCCACGAAAGATACTGGAAATCGGAACTCATCGACTTTGTAATTTTGCAGCAGGACGCATTCGACAAAATCGACGCTTCGACTCCGATGGAAAGACAGGAATACATGCTTACAAAAGTGCTGAAAATCACGGACACCGATTTTACTTTCGCTCACTTTGAAGATGTTAGCACTTTCTTCAAAGAGATCATCAACAAGTTCAAACAGATGAACTATTCCGAATTTGAATCGGAAGCCTTCAAAAGCAACGAATCGGAATTAGGTGAACTTATGAGCGAAAAGCTGAATTAATAAGCAACTTAGTCATTCATACCGAAATTTATAATGATATGGAAAATCAGGCATTTCAAAAGGTTTATACCCAATTAACCAATATAACCAAAGCAACCGTGACACTGAACGCTGAAAATATCGGCAACGACGAGATGGCGGTTGTTCACGGCAGGTTGGCTCAGGTTGTGAAAATTACCGGCAGGGAAATTACGCTTCAAGTGTTTTCGGGAACCGAGGGGATTCCCACCAATGCGGAAATCAGCTTTTTAGGCCATCCGCCGCAGTTGAAAGTGAGCGACGATTTGGCAGGGCGCTTTTTCAACGCGTTTGGCGATCCCATCGATGGCGGCCCCGAAATAGACGGCGAAATCAGAGACACGGGAAGCCCGTCGGTAAATCCGGTGAGGCGGGAGCAACCGTCGAATCTCATAGCCACCGGAATTGCAGGTATCGACCTGAACAACACGTTGGTGTCGGGGCAGAAAATTCCTTTTTTCGCCGACCCCGACCAGCCCTACAATCAGGTGATGGCCAATGTGGCCTTACGCGCCCGAACCGAAAAAATCATTCTCGGCGGGATGGGATTGTCCAACGACGATTATCTTTATTTCAAAAATGTATTCGACCATGCAGGCGCCCTAGATCGCATTGTAAGTTTTGTGAATACCACCGACAATCCGCCGGTAGAACGCCTTTTGGTACCCGACATGGCGCTCACGGCTGCCGAATATTTTGCTGTCGATAAAAATGAAAGCGTTTTGGTTTTGCTCACCGATATGACGCTCTACGCCGACGCACTGAGCATCGTTTCAAACCGCATGGATCAGATTCCGTCCAAAGACAGCATGCCAGGCTCGCTCTATTCCGACTTAGCGAAAATATATGAAAAAGCGGTGCAATTCCCCTCAGGCGGCTCCATTACCATTATTGCTGTAACCACGCTGTCGGGCGGCGACATTACACACGCCATCCCCGACAACACGGGATATATCACCGAAGGACAGCTCTTCCTGCGCCGCGATTCGGAAATAGGAAAGGTAATCGTCGATCCGTTTCGCTCGCTCTCGCGCCTGAAACAGTTGGTCATCGGAAAGCAAACCCGCGAAGACCATCCCCAAGTGATGAACGCCTGTATCCGCCTGTATGCCGACGCCGCCAATGCACGCACAAAACTCGAAAACGGATTCGACCTGACCGATTATGACGAACGAACATTGCAATTCGCCAAAGACTACTCCAATGATTTGTTGGCAATTGACGTAAACGTGGACATCGACACGATGCTAAATATAGCATGGAAACTGTTTGCCAAATATTTCACCAAAGCCGAAGTTGCCATCAGGCAAAACCTGGTGGAAAAATATTGGAAAGAAGATTGACAGTCACCATCAGAATCAGTCATTATCAGAATAATAAACTGAAAAACAAAACACAGTGGCCATAAAATTTCAATATAACAAAACGTCGCAGCAAAACTTGGAAAAGCAATTGAAAGTCAGAGAGAAAGCTCTGCCCACGTTGAAGAACAAAGAGTCGGCGCTGCGGGTTGAGGTGAAAAGGGCGAAGGACAAAGCCGCCGAACTGAACCGTCTGTACGACGAGATGATCTTGTCATACGAAAATATGGCGCGGCTTTGGGGCGAATTCGACCAAAAATTGCTAAAAATAAACGATGTAAAACTCGCTGCGAAAAAACTTGCCGGTGTTTTCACACCTTCGTTCGAAGGAATCGATTTTGAAATAACAACCGGCAATCTGTTTAACCAGCCGGTATGGTTTGCCGACGGAATTGCCATTATCAAAAAAATTGCGGAAACAGCCATCGAAAGAGAGGTAAACATCCGCAAAATGGAACTGCTCAATTCGGCGCGGAGAAAAACCACCCAAAAAGTGAACCTCTACGAAAAAGTGCAGATTCCCGGTTTTCAGGACGCCATACGCAAAATCAAGCGTTTCATGGAAGATGAAGACAATTTGTCCAAATCGGCACAGAAAATCGTAAAAAACAAACAGGAAAAACTTAAAGAACAGGAGGCGAAGGCATGATTATACCGATGAATAAATATACATTTCTCGTGTATCATGCCGGATACGAAGATTTTCTGAAAGCAATCAGTGGGATAGGCGTGGTGCATATCGAAACCATACACAAAGAGTTAACGCCCGAAATTCAGGAGCTGTACCGCCAATTGGACAATGTGAGGAAAAGCATCAAAAAACTGGAAAAAACAGAACCCGACGACAGCCGAAACGGCAAACCCTGTTTCGAAAACGGAAAATTGATATACGAACGCGTAAAAATTATCGAGAAAGAACTGGAATACAATCGCCATCAAATGTTGCAGGTTCAGAAAGAATTGAAACAGGTGGAACCGTGGGGCAATTTCGATTGGGATACCATTCGGGTTCTCGAAGAAAAAGGGATAAAATTGCGGTTCTACAACTGCCGCGAAAGCAAATACAATCCCCAGTGGGAACAGCAATTTACCATCCGGAAAATTGATGTTGCCGCCGGTGTACAGTATTTTGTCAGGATCGACGGCGACCACTTCGAATCGCAAATAGATGACGAAATATACGGTGCCGACGAAATTACCCTTCCGAAGAAAACGCTGAACGAAATCAAGGAGAATATCAGGAATCTTGAGAAGGAGGAAAGGGAACTGAACAGGGAAACGGTGCAGATTGCACAGCATTGTAAAGATGAACTCGTTTCCTACTCGCTTGAATTGCAAAATGCAATTTCGGAGAAAAACGCCAAATTGCAAACCATACAGCAGGTGGATGGCATGGTTGATATTCTTGAAGGCTGGGTTCCCGAAACCAAGAAGACGGAATTGGACGAATACCTCGAACAGCATAACATCCTGCATATATCGGAAAAAGCA
>WRIQ01000089.1 GCA_009782655.1 Prolixibacteraceae bacterium | reverse complement strand
GAGCGCCCCAACCTGATGTGCCTCTTTGTGCTTATCGATATCCGACACGAAGCGCAGGCCATCGACATGGAATTTATCAACTGGTTGGGCGAAAACGACATACCGTTTTCCATTATCTTCACAAAAAGCGATAAACTGAAAGACACGGAAGCTATGCATAACGTGGAAAAATATAAAGAAAAACTGCTCGAAACATGGAACGCACTCCCTGAGATATTCATAACATCGGCGGAAAAAAATCTGGGCAGAAAAGAGGTGCTCGAATATATCAGCAGCATAAATAAAGAGGCTGGTTCGATATAAAAACGTATCTGTTTTTTGTCGGGAAAAATAGATGGCATATAATAAAGTATTAACTTTGCGGCACAAAAAACTTTAAATCCGGTTCACATGGGATCAAGCAAACATCCGTTAAAACTATTTGCCTGTAGCGAATCGTTCGACCTGGCGAAGGAAATTTGCGTTAAGCTGAGAATCGACGTGGGGAAATCGTCCTGTTCGATATTCTCGGACGGGGAAATGGAGCCCTGCTACGAAGAAACCATCCGCGGAGCACACGTCTACATCGTACAATCGACGCAACCTCCCGCCAACAACCTGATGGAGCTTCTGCTGATGATTGATGCCGCCAAAAGAGCCAGCGCCTACAAGGTGATTGCTGTGATTCCCTATTTCGGGTATGCGCGGCAGGATCGCAAAGACAAACCGCGCGTATCAATTGGTGCCAAGCTGATGGCCGACTTGCTCTCGGCAGCCGGCGTCGATCGTGTGATAACCATGGATCTCCATGCTGACCAGATTCAGGGATTTTTTAACGTTCCCGTTGATCATCTGTATGCCTCGGCAATGTTCATTCCCTACATTCAGGAAATGGGATTGAAAGATATTATCATCGCCTCGCCCGATGTGGGCGGTACAAAACGCGCCAACACCTATGCACGCCTCCTGAAAACCGATATGGTTATATGCCACAAATCGAGGGCTAAAGCCAACGTGGTGGACGCTATGACTTTGATTGGCGACGTGGAAAGAAAAGATGTAATCATTGTTGACGACATGATAGATACGGCCGGAACCATATGCAAGGCCTCGCACCTGATGATGGACAAAGGCGCCAACAGTGTGCGCGCTTTTGCAGCCCATGGCGTCCTCTCAGGGCCTGCCATCGACAATATCAACAATTCGCCCCTCGAAGAGGTCTATTTCACCAATTCGCTGCCCTGCAAAAACGATTCGCCAAAAATAAAATACATCAGCATTGCCGAGGCTTTTGCTAACGCAATCGGAAGAGTTTATAAAAATCGATCTATAAGTTCGTTATATTTCAGTTAATTGTTATTTTTGCACCGTTTTTCCGAAAACGGCAGCTTAAGATTATGCATGCTGTTTGCCCTTTCGTGGAAAAGGGAGGACTGAGTACCATAATTAATAATTAAAATTTTATCATGGAAACGAGAGAAATTACAGGTGAAATCCGGAAAGCAACCGGAAAAAAAGATTCAAAAAAATTACGTGCAGAGGAGATGGTTCCCTGCGTACTCTACGGCGGCGAAGAAAATATCCATTTCTACGTTCCGTTCAACCAATTCAGAAAAATTATCTACACCCCCGAAGTTTTTATTATCAATCTTAACCTCGACGGGAAAAATTATCAGGCCATTTTGCAGGATACGCAATGGCATCCGGTTGAAGAAGAGATGCTCCATGCCGATTTTCTTCAGGTTTTCGACAACAGGCCGGTGAAAATAAACCTTCCCGTCAATATTACCGGCACAGCAAAAGGTATCAAGACCGGGGGCAAACTGAAAGTCAACCTGCGCACGCTGAAAGTGAGGGGTTCGATAAAAGACATGCCCAACGCTATCGATGTGGATGTTACGCATTTAGGGTTGAGCCAAAGTATCAAAGTGGGCGATCTGAAACAAAAAGGAATCGAACTGCTGAACAACAAATCGGATGTTATCGCCACCATCATGGTAACCCGTGCGGCCCGTGCAGCTATGCAGCAAGCTGAAAAAGGTAAGTAAAAATTAACATTTAAAATTTTCGGCTTTGAAATATCTGATTGCCGGATTGGGCAACATCGGAAAAGAATACGAAAATACACGCCACAATGTTGGCTTCAAAATATTGGACGCATTAGCCGATGCGTCCAATGTTGTTTTCGACGACAGGCGTTACGGATTTGTGGCCGAAATGAAATTCAAGGGGCGCACATTTATACTCATAAAACCAACAACTTATGTAAATTTGAGCGGCCGCGCCGTCAACTACTGGTTGAAAAAAGAGAATATCCCGCTGTCCAATCTCATGGTGGTTGTCGACGATATTGCGCTTCCCTTCGGCGCCATACGCATCAAGGCGAAAGGCAGCGACGGCGGCCACAATGGACTCCGAAACATCACCGAAACGTTGAGTGGAAATGAATATGCGCGGTTACGCTTCGGCATCGGCGACAACTTCAGCCGCGGACGACAGGTGGATTATGTGCTGGGGGAATGGGACGCACAAGAGGAAAAAGAACTACCTTTCCTTATCGACAAAAGCATGGAAGCCGTAAAAAGTTTCGGAACAATCGGCGTCGAACGCACCATGAATTTTTTCAATACGAACAAAAGCTGAGAAAACCAACCTTGCGCAAAATTACTTGTGTCATCTTTGTCACAAAGCAAAATCTATACTATTGACTATCAGACAGATAGCAGGGTTTTTGGTATCTGGAATTCAATTTTGGGTTCAGAAGATTGATATTTTACAGCGGAAAAATTGAAAATTAACTTGCTTTCAACCTGTCGGCGCTCGACTTGTCAAGTCTTTCTTTCACATAATCGAGCGTAATCCGTAAGGTTTTGATTTTTTGGGAAGGTGCGGTAAACATGGTGTCGATCATCACGGTTTCACAGATAGAGCGCAAACCGCGGGCGCCCAGTTTAAATTCTATGGCCTTGTCGACAATATATTCGAGAGCGTCTTCATCGAAAGTAAGTTTGATCTTATCGAGTTCGAACAGTTTGATATACTGTTTTATAATCGAATTTTTGGGTTCTGTGAGAATCTTCCGCAGGGTATCTCTTTCCAGCGGATCGAGATGGGCGATCACGGGCAGACGCCCAATGATTTCGGGAATCATCCCGAAAGAGCGCAAATCCTGCGGCGAGATGTATTGCAACAAGTTTTCCTTGTCCACTTTTCCGTTTTCCTTGGCGGCGCCGTAACCTATCACTTTTGTATTGAGGCGTTGCGCTATTTTCCTTTCTATTCCGTCGAAAGCGCCGCCGCAGATAAACAAAATGTTTTTAGTGTTGACAGGAATCAGTTTTTGTTCGGGATGTTTCCGTCCGCCTTGTGGCGGCACATTTACGATGGAACCTTCAAGCAGTTTCAGGAGGCCTTGTTGTACGCCTTCGCCGGACACATCGCGGGTGATGGAAGCATTGTCGCCTTTGCGGGCTATTTTATCTATTTCATCGATAAACACGATTCCGCGTTCGGCGGCTTCCACATCGTAATCGGCAACTTGCAGGAGTCTCGTCAGCAGGCTTTCTATGTCTTCGCCCACGTAGCCGGCTTCGGTTAACACAGTGGCGTCGACAATGGTGAAAGGTACGCGCAACATGCGGGCAATGATTCGCGCCAGAAGCGTTTTCCCGGTTCCTGTTTCGCCCACCAGAATAATGTTCGATTTTTCGATTTCGGTTTCGTCGTCGGTTATTTTCTGCATCAACCGTTTATAATGATTGTAAACCGAAACCGCCAAAACTTTTTTCGCATCGTCCTGCCCGATGACATATTGATCGAGAAACTCTTTTATATCAGAAGGTTTCATCAATTTAATATCATCAAGGCTGAAGGAAGATGTATTTTTCAGTTCTTCCAGTACAATAGAATGTGCTTGTTCTATACACATTTCACAAATAAATCCGTTGAGGCCTGCTATCAGTAGCCTGACATCATCTCTGCCGCGTCCGCAGAATGAGCATCTGTCCATTTTTTGTCTTCCTGCCATTTATTTTATATCCTTCACTAAAACTTCGTCGATCATTCCGTAATCCACGGCTTCTTGCGCTGTCATCCAGTGGTCGCGGTCGGCGTCTCTTTCAATTTGTTCCAACGAGCGTCCTGTATGTTCGGCCAGAATGTTATACAATTCGGCTTTTATCTTAATAATTTCACGGGCCGTTATTTCTATGTCCGATGCCTGTCCCTGCGCACCGCCCATAGGCTGGTGAATCATTATGCGCGAATGTTTCAGCGCCGAGCGTTTTCCTTTGGCTCCGGCGGTCAGCAAAATAGCGCCCATGGATGCGGCCATTCCTGTGCAGATGGTGGCTACTTTGGCGGTGATGTATTGCATGGTGTCGTAAATACCCATTCCGGCATGTACGGCGCCTCCGGGCGAATTCAGATAAATCTGAATGTCTTTTGTGGGGTCGGTGGATTCGAGATACAATAGTTGTGCCTGTATAATGTTGGCAACCGTATCGTCGATGGGAACACCCAGAAAGATAATCCTGTCCATCATCAAACGTGAGAATACGTCCATCGAAGCCACATTCAGTTGGCGTTCTTCTATGATGGTGGGCGATATGTATCCATAAATCGAGGAGTAGTTTTGCAGGGTTAAACTGCTTATTCCTGCATGTCCTACGGCATATTTCTTAAAATCGTCGTTTCTCATGATAAATTTCCTTATTTATTTATCACACAAAATTATAAAAAAAACGATATGCTATTTATGCCGTTTATTCTTCCTGCGAGGCTGTTTCTTCTTTTTCCCCTCCTGTTTCCTTTTCGTCCTCAATCAATTCTATCTCTTCATTTTCCTTTTCGTAGTTGCCGTATAGCTCTTTGAACTCATCTATGGTTACGCTTGTTTCGTCAACTTTTGCTTTTTCTTTGATGACATCGAAGGTTTCGACATCCAAAATGCGGCGTATGAGCCTTTCGCGACTTTCTTCATTTTCGGTTATCCTGTTGGCAAATGTTTGAATGGTATTGTCGTCTATATTGAAAAGGCCATATTGGTGTAGTTGCGCCTTTGCCATTTCAAATGCCATACCGTCAATATCTTCTTTAGTGGCCTCGAGTTTGTTTTCTTTGACAATGCTGCTTTTTATGAGCTGCCATTTCAAGTCGTAAATAAAATCTTCGAATTGAGCGGCCACTTTTTCATCGTCCATTTCTTTGTCTGTGGCTTTGAGCCATCTTTTCAGAAACTCTTCCGGGAGTTCCATCGAAATGTTTTCCACAAGTGTTTCGCGTGCGTCAATTTCGAAGCGTCTGTCGGACGATTCCGAAAGTTGTTCTCCGATACTGTCTCTCAGGCGTTCAAGAAATTGTTTTTCTGTGGTTATATTGCCTTCCTCACCGAAAACTTTTTTGAATAGTTCTTCGTCGACCTCTGCTTTTTGAAAAATCTCAATGTCAGTAATCATGCAGTTGAAATTGCTGTTGAGCGTTTCGGCGGCTTCGTGGCTTATGTTGAGCATGTGGCCGATTTCGCGACGGTTTTCAAACGCTGTTGCCGGATTAACAATCAAACAGGTTTCTACTTTTCCGCCTATAAATTCATTACGAACTTCCTCATTTTTAATAAGGTCGACAGC
>WRIQ01000088.1 GCA_009782655.1 Prolixibacteraceae bacterium | reverse complement strand
CTGTGGGTTTGGTATACAATGAAACCATACATGGCATATCGGGCAAAGCGGCTGAGAGCGGCTATGAGGAAATTTTTCTGCGAATACCCCGAAGCGCCCACCACCAAACTGGTGGCCGAGTAAGGCAAAGGCGTAAATGCCGCCACGATAACGAGAAACAGACCGTATTTTTTAACCATTGGAAAAAGATTGCCGAAAAATTTTCTTTCCATCAATTTGGCATAAAGGCGTTTGTTCAGCAGTTTCCCGATAATGAACATGCTGTATCCAGCGACGTAGGAAACCACTGCAAAGAAAAATACATTCAACACATAATGCAAAGTGCCGCCTTTGTGCAATGCCCAAATCATAAAAAATTCAGGAGGAATGATGCCGAAAAAAAATTCGGAAGCGAAATAGATGGCATAAATAATCGTCGGGCGCGAGTAGAATTTTTCCATCCATGCGTCAGGGTCGTTCTTGAAAAAAAATTCGATAAACAGCAGATAAATCAAAATAACCACTGCAAACCCCGCCAGTCCCTTGGCGATATTTTTCAGGAAAAACCAGAGACGTTGATTTTTGGCCATAGTATTTTCGCGTAATCGATTTTTCAGTAATTTCAAAAGTATAAAAGTTGATGAACTTTGCTGGATAGTTCCTGGGAAAACTATAAAATCATAACATTACGGCCGTAGGTTTCTGATTTTGCTGCCCACCGGTATGACTTCCGTCAGGACAGCATACGGGCAAACTTTTCTACATTTGCAAAAATGAAAAACAAATTGATATGAAGCAACTTATTGAATGTGTCCCCAATTTTTCGGAAGGAAGGGATGCGGTAGTCATTGACAGGATAGCAGAAGTGATTCGTCGCGTAGAAGGCGTCAAACTGTTGAATGTGGATCAGGGGAGAGCCACCCACCGCACTGTTTTTACCTTTGTGGGTGAGCCATCTTTTGTTGTCGAGGCGGCTTTCGAAGCTATCAGGGAAGCTGCTGGGTTGATTGATATGCAGAATCATCACGGCGAGCATCCGCGTTTTGGCGCCGCCGACGTGTGTCCGCTTGTGCCTGTGGCCAACATCACCATGGAAGAAACCGTTGCTTGGGCGCATAAGCTTGCGAAGCGTGTGGGCGACGAGCTTTCCATACCTGTGTATTGTTACGAATTCGCCGCTTCTTCGGACGAGCGCCGGAGCCTTGCCAATTGTCGCTCCGGCGAATACGAAGGCCTGAAGAACAAACTTTCTCTTCAGGCGTGGAAGCCTGACTACGGGCCGGTGGAATGGAGCGAACGTGTGGCCAAAACCGGCGCTGTGGCCATCGGCGCCCGCAATTTCTTAGTCGCATACAACATCAATTTGAATACTACTTCCGTCAGAAGAGCCAACGCAGTGGCTTTTGATGTGCGCGAGGCAGGCCGTGTTTTGCGCCAGGGAGACTCCGTGACGGGAAAAATTGTTGCGGATGAAAAAGGCGAGCCGGTGCGCATTCCTGGGACGCTGAAAAAAGTACGCGCCATAGGCTGGTATATCGAAGAGTATGGCATCGCCCAAATTTCCATGAATCTCACCGATATTACGGTTACGCCTGTTCATGTTGCTTTCGACGAGGTATGCCGCAAAGCCGGCGAGCGGGGAATGCGTGTCACTGGCTCCGAACTGGTAGGCTTAATTCCTTTGGAGCCGCTCTTGGAAGCTGGCCGTTATTTCCTCCGAAAGCAGAAACGTTCTGTCGGCGTAAACGATGATGAACTGATAAAAATTGCCGTCAGGTCGCTGGGGCTTGATGAGCTGGCTCCTTTCAATCCACAGGAACGGGTAATTGAATATATGCTCGAAGAGAAGAACGTGAAAAAACTGAAAGATTTGAGTATTCGCGGTTTTGTAGAAGAAACAGCTTCGGAGTTGCCGGCGCCGGGTGGCGGTTCAGTTTCCGCCATGGCGGGGGCGTTGGGCGCTGCGCTGGGAACGATGGTTGCCAATCTGTCAGCCCATAAGCGCGGTTGGGATAACCGTTGGGAGGAGTTTTCGGAATGGGCGCAAAAAGGAAAATATTATTACAGCGAACTGCTCAAATGTGTAGATGAAGACACACAGGCCTTCAACGGTATAATTGATGCTTTCGGGCTTCCCAAAACAACGGAGCAGGAAAAGCAAATCCGGGGAAAAGCCATTAGCGAGGCCACCCTCAGGGCAATGCAGGTGCCTTTGAGGGTGATGCAACTGTCGTACAACTCGATGGAAGTGATGCTGGCCATGGCCGAAAGCGGCAATCCCAATTCGGTTTCGGATGCCGGCGTGGGAGCCCTTTGCGCTCGAATGGCTGTCAGAGGAGCCTGGTTGAATGTGCAAATCAATGCGCAGGATTTTGAAGATGGAAAGGTCGCTGAAGAGTTGCTTGCAGAAGCGGCCGAAATTGCTGCAAAAACAGAAATCCTCGAAGAAGAGATTTTGGAAATAGTGATGGCGAAAATACAAAATTGATAACCGTATGTGAGCGCAGCGACTTATGGATTCATTTGTCAGATAAATTTTCGTATCAGATTGAAATATTTGAATGGTGGCTGTTTGACGGGCAGCTCGATCCATGTGGGCGTAGTCAATACTGCACGTGCATTGCAAAAAGCCCTGAAGCTCGATTTGCCATGGTATTTTCCCATTCCGCTGTTTCCCACGCCGCCGAAAGGCAGGTGGTGGTTGGCTACGTGCATAATCGTATCGTTGATGCAGGCTCCTCCCGAAGTTGTTTTTTGCAAAATATCTTTTACCGCTGCATTTTTCCCGAAATAATAAAAAGCCAGCGGTTTTTCGTGTACATTCATATAGTCGGCCGTCTCTTGGATTTTATCAAAGGTCATCACCGGCAGGATTGGCCCGAAAATCTCTTCCTGCATAATCGGAAAATCGGGGGAGACTTCGTCGATGATGGTGGGGGCGATATATTTCTCGTCGGTATCAACCTGGCCGCCGTAAACAATTTTTCCATGGAGCATGAGTTTTTGCAGCCTCTCCATGGCGGCGCTGTTTACAATTCGCGGAAAGTAGAGGCTCTGCTGAATATCGGGGCCATACATTTTATCGATGTGAAAAGCGATTCTTTCGAGCAGTTTTTCTTTGATCGAATGATGTGCAAAAAGATAGTCGGGGGCGATGCAGGTTTGTCCGGCGTTTACTGTTTTTCCCCATGCTATTCTCTGCGCGGCTCTTTCGATGTTGGCGTCGGCATCAACAATGCAGGGGCTTTTCCCGCCCAGCTCCAGCAGAACCGGCGTCAGGTATTCAGAGGCGGCTCTCATCACAATTTTTCCCATCGACGGGCTTCCGGTGAAGAAAATCATGTCGAAGCGCATTTCGAGAAGCAAGGTGTTGACATCTCTGTTGCCTTGCACAACGTCGATATATCCTGAGGGAAATATTTCACGAACCATCAGCTCCATCATTTCGGCAATTGCGGGTGCATGGGGCGATGGCTTCAGTAAGGCGCAGCAACCTGCCGAAATAGCGCCCACTAAGGGATTCATCAACAACTGAAAAGGATAATTCCATGGCGCAATTATGAGGGCATGCCCCAAAGGTTCGTATAATATTTTCCCGCGCGAAGGCAGAGAATGGAGAGGCGTCTTCACTTTATGAGGTTTTGCCCACCGCTTCAGATGCTTCAGGTGATAGTCGATTTCAACCAGCACAAGGCTTATCTCGGTGAGGTACGCCTCTTCGCGGGATTTGTGCAAATCGCTCCAAAGCGCATCGGTAATACGTTTCTCATAACGGATGACGGCGTCTTTGAATTTTTTCAACTGTCTCATTCTGAAATCTATACTGCGGGTTTCGCCGATGGCGAAAAAATGGCGCTGTTGCTCCCATATTCCGGTTATTACTTCTTTTGGCGTATTTTCCATAATTGTATTTTATAAATGGCGAAAAGTTTCAGATTCCCGCCTTCGGGTTTCGATTCAAATTCGAGCTTCAAACTTTCAACAGTTGAAGAAACTGTAAGTTCAATTAAGAAATGTAACTTTTTTATCTACTTGAAATTTTTAAAAGTTATTCGCATTTAAACAAGAGTATAGCACTTATAATCAGAAAGATGTATGGTTGCATTCACCAGTTGAATTTATCTTTCTTCATATTTTGAAGATTAATTGTAATTTTGGCTAAAATTTGGGCATGAACATATTTTTTCACATAGGGCGATATTTTTGGATGCTAAAGAGGGTTTTCTCGCGTCCCGAAAAGATTATAATGTATGCCCGGCAGTTTTTCCATGAGCTTAATGCTTTGGGTATCAGTTCAGTGGGTATTGTAGTGATCATCTCTTTATTCATTGGGGGCATTCTCACCATTCAACTGTCATACAATCTTATGAACCCGCTCATTCCTGCGTATCTGGTTGGTTTGGGTACGCGCGACACGCTGATTCTTGAATTTTCGTCAACCATTATCGGGTTGATTCTGGCAGGTAAAATAGGTTCCAATATCACCTCCGAAATCGGCAGTATGAAGGTTACCGAACAAATTGACTCGCTTGAAATTATGGGCGTAAACTCCATGAGTTACCTGATTTTGCCCAAAATTGTGGCCGTGGTTTGCATCATGCCTTTTCTGGTGATTTTGTCGATTTTTTTCGGGTTGATCGGAGGTTTGGTAATTGTTCCCTTGGCCGATTCTGTTACCATTGCGGAATACCTCGACGGAATCCGGTATTGGTTTGTCCCATTTTATGTGACTTTCACACTGATAAAATCGCTGTTTTTCGGATTTCTGATAGCCTCCGTACCGGCTTATTTCGGCTATTTTGTGCAAGGCGGCGCTTTAGACGTTGGTAAAGCCAGCACACAGGCCGTGGTAAATACCAATATTTTGATTTTACTGTTCGACTTAATCCTTACTAAACTGATGCTCACATGATTGAAGTGCGGAATGTTTCCAAATCGTTTGACGGGAAAAAAGTATTGAAAAATATTTCCGTAAATTTCGGACAGGGAAAAACCAACCTGATAATCGGGAAAAGCGGCTCTGGGAAAACAGTTTTGCTCAAATGTATTTTGGCGCTCTACATTGCCGACGAAGGAGAAATATTCTACAACGAACGTAATATTATCGAGATGAAAAACAGAGAGTTGAAAAAGCTTCGTCAGGAAATGGGAATGGTTTTTCAGGGTGGGGCGCTCTTCGATTCGCTCTCGGTTGAAGAGAATGTGCGTTTCCCGCTCGATATGTTCACCAATCAAACGGCAAAGGAGAAGCAGGTGCGTGTTGATTTTTGCCTCGAACATGTGAATATTTCCAATGCTCATCACCTCTTCCCCTCCGAAATCAGCGGGGGAATGCAAAAACGTGTT
This sequence comes from Prolixibacteraceae bacterium, assembly GCA_009782655.1. Next base: position 293 of record WRIQ01000088.1, on the reverse strand, counting down.
GCCATAGCGCGGGCTATTGCGCTCAACCCCCGCTATCTGTTTTGCGATGAGCCGAACTCAGGCCTCGATCCCGAAACCGCAACGCTCATCGACAACCTCATCCACTCGCTGACCAAAGAATTCAATATGACAACCGTCATCAATACACACGATATGAATTCGGTAATAGAAATCGGTGAGAGCGTTTTGTTTATCAACAATGGCGAAAAATGCTGGGAAGGAACCAAAGACAATATCCTTTCGTCGGAAAACAAGACTTTAAACAATTTTATCTTTGCCAATAAACTCTATGC
>WRIQ01000087.1 GCA_009782655.1 Prolixibacteraceae bacterium | reverse complement strand
TCCACCAAACATTACTACCACTGCAAAAAGGACAATCAAAGCGCTGATAATAATTTCCAGTTTGTACTTTCTCCGGGGCGAGCTTTTCTGAAGAAGAATATCGATAGCGAGATGTTCACGTGTGCCGGCCACATAAGCGGCACCCAACAACCCAACCCAAATCAGGAGATAGGCCGCCAGTTCGTCGGTAAAACTGCTCGGCGAATTCATCACATAACGGCTGATAACCTGCCAAAGTACGTCAACAACCAATAAGCTCATAAGTATTATCAATACCCATTCGAGCCATGTATCTATCATTTTTCGTATTGTCATGTTTTCTTTTGTTTTATTCTATTGCTTGAATCCTTTTTATATAGGAATAGATAACAGGGTTATCCTTATAACTTTCCAACATGGGCTGCACCTTGTCGATGAACGGCTGCTTGTCGGGATAGACGATATGGGTTCCTGCTTTTTCTATTTCGCGGTACGATACTTCTTCAAATTCAGCCCATAATTTACGTTGGTATACTTCCGATTCGTCGGCAGCCTGCTGAAGCCACCCCTGCTCCTGCGGGGTCAACTTCCCCCAAGTTTTTTTGCCAATAATCAAAACATCGGGGATTGTGGTGTGCTCATCGAGCGAATAGTATTTGCAAACCTCATAATGCCGCGAGGTATATAAACTGGGCGGATTATTTTCGGCTCCATCAACGACGCCGCTTTGCAAAGCCGTATAGAGTTCGCCATACGAAATGGGCGTTGCCGCTCCTCCCAGTATCCGAATCATCTCAACGGCCGTGACACTCTGCATAACCCTGATTTTCAAACCAGAAAGGTCTTCGGGTTTTTCTATGGGTTTGGATTTGGTGTAGAAACTGCGCGAGCCGGCATCGTAGTAGCAAAGCCCGCGAATCCATTTTTTCTCCGCCGCCAGCAACAAATCTCTTCCCACATCGCTGTTCAGAACATTGAAACCATGCTGCCGCGACCTGAAAATATAGGGCAACCCGAACACTTTATAATCTTCGGAGAAACTCTCCATGGCCGCTGCCGAAACTTTGGTAATGGCAAGACTTCCTATCTGAACAAGTTCCACGCATTGCATTTCGGAGCCCAGTTGCCCTGCAGGATAAATCTCGATTTGCAGCTTTCCATTCGATAACTCCTTGGTTCGCTGTGCCATAAACTCCATCGCTTGATGCACGGGATGATCGGTAGGCAAACCGTGTCCCAGCTTCAGCTCGCGATATTCCGTGAATCTGCACGACGACAGAAAGATGGCGGTCGTCAACACAACAATACCTGACAGTTTTAATTTCATCTGTTATTTATTTTAAATTTTTCTTTTTTACCGGCGCCAGATGCTTTTCATGAACAATATGCGCCGTCCATAGCTATGAATCTGCCGCTCTTAGTTGCCCTGCGCTTTTCTGATTTTTTGCACGATGGCAATCGCTTCGCGGCATTTTTGCGTAATGTACGGAAAATTGCCTTTTTTAATCTCATCGGCAGGAAAAAGTTGTGAGCCTATGCCCACGCAAGTTACGCCGGCGTTGAACCATTTCTGCAAATTTTCCTCGTCGGGCGAAACGCCGCCCGTGGGCATGATGCTGCACCACGGCATGGGTCCGAGCGCCGCTTTCACAAATTCGGCTCCGCCAACCTGCTGTCCCGGAAATATCTTCACCACCTCGGCGCCCAACTCATGTGCGCGCCCTATTTCGGTAATAGAACCGCAACCGGGGCTCCACAACACTTTCCTCCTGTTACAAACTTTGGCCATGCCTTCATCGATGAGCGGCGAAACAATGAAATTGGCGCCCAACGCCAGATACAAGGAAACGGTACCGGCGTCAATTACAGAGCCAACGCCCATTATCATTTCGGGACATCCGGCGGCAGTCCATTTGTTGAGTTCCGCAAAAACCAGCGAAGCAAAATCGCCGCGATTGGTAAATTCGAAAACGCGGACGCCGCCTTCGTAACAGGCTTTCACCACCTCTTTACATGTTTCAACGTCGCCGTTATAAAAAACCGGCACAATGCCTGTTTCCCTCATTTTCAGCGCAACTTCCATTCTTGAAAATCTGGCCATTTCTCTATTTTTTTTGAATTATTTATCTTTCTTGTTATTAACGCGATACGCGGCCAGAACCATCGCCTTTCATCAAATTTTCCACTTCCGCAACCGTCACTCTGTTGAAATCGCCATAGATGGTGTGTTTCAGACACGAAGCGGCGACGGCAAAATTCAAAGCTTTCTGGTCGTCGCCCGGCCAAGTCAGCAATCCGTAAATAAGGCCGCCCATGAATGAGTCGCCTCCTCCTACCCTGTCGACAATGTGCGTTATCTGATATGTTGGCGCCGAAAACAGCTTTTTGCCGTCCCACAGCACCCCCGACCAAGAGTTGTGATTGGCATTGACGGAGCCGCGCAGGGTGGTTATCACCTTTTTACATTCAGGAAACCGACTCATAATCTGTTGCGAAACTGACTCGTAAGCTTGCGCATCCACATGCCCCGATGTTACATCGACACCTTGGGGATGAATGTCCAAAACCATGGCGGCGTCTTCTTCGTTGCCCAAAACTATGTCGGTCAAAGCCACCAACGCTGGCATCACTTCCGATGCCTTCAGGCCGTAATTCCAGAGATTTTTACGATAATTCAAATCACACGAAACGGTGATGTTTTTTTCCTTGGCCTTGCGTATGGCTTCGAGGCACACGTCGGCGGCACTCTGCGAAATGGCTGGCGTAATACCTGTCCAGTGAAACCAGTTTGCACCGTCGAAAACGTTGTCCCAGTCTATCATACCCGGCGCAATCTCTGAAACCGACGAGCCTTCGCGGTCGTATACCACCTTGCTGCTCCGGTTTACGGCGCCTGTTTCGAGGAAATAGATTCCTATACGCTTACCGCCATAAACGATGTGTTCGGTATTCACACCGAATTTGCGCAACTCCATGGCGCAGGCTCTGCCTAAATCGTTTTGCGGAAGGCGTGTCACAAATTCAACCGGAATATTGTAATTGGCCAGCGAAACTGCCACATTGGCTTCGCCTCCACCAAAGGTGGCGATAAAGTTCTCGCTCTGCCCGAAACGCAAGTGTGCAGGCGTCGCCAACCGCAACATGATCTCTCCGAAAGTAACTACTTTGTTCATCTGCTTTTCTCCAATTTCACAATGCCAACTTCTTTTTTATGCAATCGATTGCAAAATTATTAAATTCTCTCTCCCCGCAGCCCTTGTATCACAAATTATTGTGGAAATTTAAAATATTTTTCCGCATTGTTGAAGCATATGTTTTCCACCATTTGCCCCAACAATTCCATGTCTTGGGGGATTTCGCCGTTTATCACGTCGTTGCCGAAGATATTACACAGTGTGCGCCTGAAATATTCGTGCCGCGTGTACGAGAGAAAACTTCTTGAGTCGGTCAGCATACCCACGAAACGGCTGAGCAGCCCGAGGTTCGACAGCGCCTGCATCTGTTTTTCCATTCCGTCTTTCTGATCGAGGAACCACCATCCCGAACCGAATTGTATTTTGCCGGGGACAGAACCATCTTGGAAATTGCCAACCATCGCGGCTATCAATTCGTTATCGCGCGGGTTCAGGTTGTATAAAATGGTTTGTGCCAGTTGGTTGCCGCTGTCGAGTTTGTTGAGTAGCCGAGACAAAGGGCGGCCGATTTCGAAATCGCCTATCGAATCGAAGCCCGTATCGGGGCCTGCAACCCTGAAAAGCCTTGAATTGTTGTTCCGCAGCGCTCCCAGATGAAATTGCTGCGTCCAGCCTTTGCAGCAATCCATCACGCCAAATTCGTATAACATGCACGATTTGAACTTCAATATATCTTCGAACGAGAGTTCTTTTCCTGTTCTGGCTTTGTCGAATATCAGCTTGATTTCTTTTTCGGTATAATCTTCGGCATAAGCAGTTTCGAGGCCGTGGTCGGAAAGGCGGCAGCCGTTGTCGTGAAAAAACTGGTGCCTTTTCTCTAAAGCAACCATAAAATCCTCATATTGTTTAATTTCCACGTCGGCGGCGACTTCGAGTTGCATCAGGTATGCACCGAACAGTTCGGGATCATCCACCGCCATCGCCTTGTCGGGGCGCCAAGCGGGCAAAACATTCACTTCGAATTTGCTTTCTTTTATACTGCGGTGAAATTCCAGCGAGTCGACCGGATCGTCGGTGGTACAGATGGTGTGTACGTTGGCCTTCCGAATCAGGTTTCGAACCGAATATTCGGATGTATTGAGCTTTGCGTTACACTCGTCGTAAATCTCTCTGGCGCTTTGGGGATTCAACAATTTATCGATTCCGAAAAAGCGTTTCAGCTCAAGGTGCGTCCAGTGGTAGAGGGGGTTGCGCAGCGTGAACGGAACGGTTTCCGCCCACTTTGCAAATTTTTCCCAGTCGCTGGCGCCGCCGGTGCAATATTTCTCGTCGACACCGTTGGCGCGCATGGCACGCCATTTATAATGGTCGCCGCCAAGCCATATCTGCGATATGTTGGTAAACTGCCTGTCGATGGCTACGTCTTGCGGCGAAATGTGGCAATGGTAATCGAAAATGGGCATCGGAACCGCATGTTGATGATAGAGTTCTTTCGCTACATCGCTGTGCAGCAGAAAATCTTCGTTGATAAATGGTTTCATGGTTTTACGGGTTTTTGGTGATTTTTTATACGTCGAACAATCTTTTCAGGTGCCTTTCATAAATATTTTCTTCGACGCACTGTCCGATAATTTCGTGGTGTTCTTTGAGCAGATTGGTGAATCTCACGCCCATTTCGGAAGCGATTTTATAACCTGTGTGAATCAACTGCCTGAAATTTGGGTTATAGTCGGGATGACCGGGAATATGACGAAGTGTATCGGCAAATTTCTGTCCGTCCCATGCGGCCACCTCTTCGGATGAGGGAAGTCTCCCCTCGTCGATGTCGATCACATCGGAATAGGGAGCACACAGCTCTTCTTTCCGCGCCAACGATTTTGCATAGATTTCTTTTGCGGCGCCGAGCGCTTCACCACCTGCCAGCGCTAATCCCGTAACCTCTTCGAGCCAAGTGGTGCCGGCGGTTTTCACATGGATTCCCTTGTCGTATTTTTTTATTAATGAATTAATGACGGGATAAATCGAAAATTTATCACTGCCCGAATGAACGCTTAGTTTCAAGTCGGAAGGGAGTCCAAAATTTTTCACAACATAGTCGATAACCAAAATGTCTTCTTCAAATTCGCGGGCAAACTGCTCCACATCGCCCCGATAATCTATGCCTTTGTTAAAGCGTCCCGTAAATTTGGGCGCTATGGTTTGCGCCGGAATGCCCAAATCGGCCATCATTTTCAGTATGAAAAACATATCGACAGGCGTCTGCGGCGTTTTCACCTCGTCCATCGATACTTCGATGACGAAATTCCCAACGCCTTTCGCGGCTTCAATGCGGCGGTAGATCTTACCGGCTTCCTGAACTGCCGACAGGTAACGCGCTGCCACATTTTCCAAAATGGCGTCGTTGATGGCGATGGCGCCGTCAATGCCGGGAATCGCCACGCTGCCTCCCAAAGCGGCACACGACTGCTTAAATGCCATAATTGATTCAGGAAGAGCCGGTTTGTCTAT
>WRIQ01000086.1 GCA_009782655.1 Prolixibacteraceae bacterium | reverse complement strand
TGTGAGCGCAAAACCTATTTATCACTTATTTGTTGAGCAGGCAAAAAAGATGAATCCTCGTTACTTAACAATGATCATTCCATCCCGTTGGTTTGCCGGAGGGAAAGGGCTTGATGAGTTTCGTGAAAAAATGTTGAAAGATACAAGGATTAGAAATCTTGTTGACTATTTTGATCCGAATGAATGTTTTCCCGGAATAGATCTGTCTGGCGGCGTTTGTTATTTCCTTTGGGATAGATATAACACAGGCGAATGTAAAGTTGAAACTGTGAGAAGCGGACAAAGATCAGAAATGCAACGGCCTCTTTTAGAAGATGGTAGCGATACTTTTATCCGTTTTAATGAAGCGATTAGTATTATACATAAAATCAAAAAGAAGAAAGAAAAATCATTTGAAGAAATTGTCAGTTCCAGAAAACCTTTTGGGCTTCCGACAAATGTTACAGTAAAAGAGAAAGAAGTTAAAAACTCTATCAAAATATTTGCGTATCCTAAAAACGGTTACGTTGAAAAGTCAAAAATAGAAAAAAATGATAAACCTTGAACGGAGAGGCTGATTTTTTGGAAGGGTTTGTATCCCTGCCTTTCGATTTATTTGCAGGGGGCTTATCCATAAATTGGAGTTTTGGCTGTATAAATTTATGAAAAAACAGAACCGTGAACCACTTTTTACAAAGCATCACGATTCTGTTTTTCTTTATTGTCGCCTGCTGCTAATAGATTTTGCTAATCTCGACGAGCTTACTTACATCTGCATTTTCAACGGGCGTCAACGTGAAATTCCATTGGTAAGTCTGTCCTGCTTTCAGTTGATATTTTTCCAAAGGTTTTGCGCCCCAGCTGTTTATGCCTGCTACTCCGCGCTGGCCGTAATCGATATTCCAACGCACGAAATCACGTTTTTTCACGTCGGTAAAATGTTTTTGTTCTTTCTCTATCGAGCCATAATCGAATCCTTCCCGTGCATCGAAATCGACGGTCAGGTGGGGCATGGCAGTCATTTCGAATCCCCGGTTCGGGGCATGGCTGATTGCCATCAGTCCTGTGCCGCTGTCGTTTGTGAGCGCTGCCCAGCGAATGCCTGTTTTATTTCCGTTTTCCTGAGGGCGTGCGTAGTCTACTTTTTGGGCGTCGGCTTTTTCTTTGTATATGTCGACAAAGGCGGATACGTTTCGGTCGATATAGTTTTCCCACGGGCCGCGGCCCAGATAGGTGAGGTTGTCAAATTCGGCAGGCAAAGCCATCATCATTCCCACGCGCGGAATATCCGATTTCTCGGTTTCCGAAGCTTTAAGCGTATTGTTGATATTGACGCTTCCATCGGCTGCGATAAGGTAGACGGTCTGAAATTGTGAGCCAACTTCGGACAGTTCCCATGTTGCCGTCACTTGATATCTGCCGTCGTCGTTTTTAACAAGTTCCGTTTTCCCCGGTTGTTGAGTCAGGGTAACTTTTTTCCAGTTGATATTGTTCGTGGTCATACCGCTGCCGAAGTCGTTGTCGGTTGGTGCACGCCAAAAATCGGGGCGAGGCCCATAATCTTTTTGAATAAGTTCTTTATTTTTAAACTGATAGCTAACAATGTACCCATCAGTTTTGCTGATTTCCAATTTGAAGTTTTGCCCCGAAAAAATCATGGAACGAGAAGTTTCATTTAGTTTTACATCACCCGCAATCGGCGTCGCCCCTGCTTTTTCGAACCATGGCAACCGAATGGATTCGTTGGCGACAATGTGATTGGCAGGAATCAGCTTGTTCTCTTTTTTTGTGCGCGCTTCGAAGACGAGGAAGTATTCTGTATTAGGTTTTACCTGTATTCCACTCAAATCCAAATCGATGGTTTCGCTGGAATGGGGTTCTGTATTCAATTCGGGAACGTCAAGGGTTTTCAATATTTTGCCGTCCGACTTAATGAAAGCATTGATGTTGAAATCCGACAGATTGGTGAAATCGTAAATATTTTCCACGAGAATACGGGCATTTTGCGCCCGGGCGCGCAACAGTTTAAAGTTGATCCACTCATGGGCTTTTTTCACTTCGTGCAATTCGGGTTGAATGCCTCTGTCGGAATCGACAATTCCGTTTATCAGAAAATTCCCGTCGGAAGGCATATTTTCGCCATAGTCGCCGCCATATGCAAAAAAGCGGTTTCCATTTTTATCGGTTTTCCATATTCCCTGATCAACCCAATCCCAAATAAAACCGCCTTGCAATTGGGGGTAACGCTCGATGACGTCCCAGTAATCCTGAAAATTTCCGCCGCTGTTTCCCATGCCATGGGCATATTCGGAAGGTATAAAAGGCCGGTTGAGGAGGTGCTGTCCAAACCACTCGAATGTTTCGGGAGCAGGATATTGTGGTACTATGATGTCGGTATTCCAGTCAAATTCCAGTGCATAGCGACTGCCAATTTCGGCACGTTCATACTGTACGGGGCGCTTGGAGCGATCGGCGGCTTTTATGGCGTTGTAACCGGCATAAAAATTCACGCCGTTGCCGGCTTCGTTTCCCATGCTCCAAATGATAACCGACGGATGGTTTTTATCGCGTTGCACCATGCGAACCAAGCGGTCGACATGCATCTTCTCCCATTCGGGCTTTTTCGCCAGCGAATTTTCTCCGTAATACATACCATGCGATTCTATGTTTGCTTCGTCGACCACATAGAGGCCATAGCGGTCGCACAGTTCATACCAGCGTTCGGGTTGAGGATAGTGGCTGAGGCGCACGGCGTTGATGTTGAATTTCTTCATCAGTTCGATGTCTTTCATCATCAGTTCTTCTGTCACCACATGGCCTGTTTCGGGATTGTGTTCCTGCATGTTGGTGCCTTTCAGCGTCACAGGAACGCCATTTACCAGCAGTTGTCCGCGCTTGATCTCTACCGAGCGGAATCCGATTTCCGAAGTTGTGCTTTCAAGGGTTTTGCCCTTATCGTCTTTCAGGGTCATCACCAACGTGTAAAGATTGGGGTATTCGGCGCTCCATGGCTTTACATTTTCCACGGAAAAGAGATTTTCCTGAGCAGGTGCAAAGTCGATGGTTGTCGTGCCATTGGCCTCAATGGAATAACTCATGTCGCCTTTGGCCACTGTTTTAGCGCCATCACGAAGGGAAAATTCGATGTTTCCCGATTGGGATTTGGCTTGATGATTTTTTATGTCGACAAAGAGGTGCAACAATCCGTTCGTATAGGTGTGATCGAGTTTTGTAATTACCTCAAAATCGCTTATGCGGGTTTTGGGCTGGCAGTAAATGGCGACCTCGCGCTCAATGCCGCTGATTCGCCAGAAATCCTGACATTCGAGGTAGCTTGCCACACTCCAGCGGTAAACTTCTAACGCCAGCGTATTGGCTTTACCGGGCTGTACATACCGGGTGACGTCAAATTCGGAGGGGAGCTTGCTGCCTTCGCTGTAGCCAACCAATTCGCCATTTATCCAAATGTAAAATGCCGATTTGACGGATCCGAGGTAGATGAAAATTTCCTGCTCTTTCCACTCTTTGGGAATATCGAATGTGTGCACATAGGAACCGACAGGATTGTATTCGTGAGGCACCAGCGGCGGCTCAGGGCCGTTTTTAAATTCGGTTATCGGCGTGCGACGGTCGGCAAATTCGTAAGGATGATTCACATAAATGGGAACATCGTATCCTTCGATTTCCCAGTTAGCAGGCACTTTGATGAAATCCCAACCGGATACATCGTATCCCTTTTTGAAGAAATCTACAGGACGGCTGCTGGGGTTGTGCGAAAGTTTGAAACGCCACTTTCCGTTGAGTGAAATCCATTGCGGGGAAACGCCGTCAAGCGCATTTTGTTCGTTCGCGTAAGAAAAAAAAGAGGCTCTGCCCGGTTCTTTGTTACGCTCCGTAATGCTGGTATCTTCCCACTCTTTCAAAGGTTGGGCAAAGGCAGGCCAAGTTCCCGAAAGCGCTGAAGCCATTATCGTCAGGAAAATAAATTTTTTCATAGTATTGAATTTTTAATCATAGTTGTTAATTAAATGTATTGCAAGATAGATATTCACCTTATTATAAAAAAGAAGTTTTGTTAAGTTGGTAAAAATTTTACCAAGTATACCATAGTTTTGTAAATTATATCGGATGCAATGTATTTGTGAGTTCTGTAGGCGCCGCTATCCATCCAGTTATAATTAATTTTGAGTTTTAGAACGAAAATTGTTTGTAGATTGGCGTACTTTTTCGACAGGCCACATTTTGTGAATGGGAAAAAAATTCTACTTTTGTCGCGCTTGGAGAGATGGCAGAGTGGTCGATTGCGGCGGTCTTGAAAACCGTTGAACTGCAAGGTTCCGGGGGTTCGAATCCCTCTCTCTCCGCGGAAAGCCTAAGACAAAAGACGCCAAAAGTAAGACAAGTCCTACAAATTATTGAATTTGTAGGACTTTTTCGTTATCGGAATGTCGGGGAGTAAGGTCAAAAAAGGCTAAAAAAGGACAGAGTTTCGTTGCTAAATAGTGACCTACTCCCAGAAATTTGACAGATATATCACTTTTTGCAATTTTTTTACAAAAAACAAAGGCTTCTGGATTCCCAGAAGCCTTTGTTTCAGTGTGTTTTCCTTGTAGCGAGAGGCGGGCATGATCCGCCGACCTCATGATTATGAATCATGCGCTCTAACCAGCTGAGCTACCTCGCCATATATTAGAAATTAAAATTCAATACCTGAGAACTCTTTTCAAAAGTGTTTTTCAAACGCGGTGCAAATATACATTTTTTTTCAAAAAAAGAGCGATAAAAGAATATGTCTTGAAAAATTGCTATATTGATACCCGAAAAAGCATGCTTGAATTACTATAAAATTAAGGCCAATGACTGAAAAGACTAAAATACAACTGGAATACATCATTAATTGCTCCCCCAAAATGTTGTATAATCGCATAAGTTCGCCGTCTGGGCTGGCGGAATGGTTTGCCGAAGATGTCAGCATAAAGGGGAACGAATATACATTTAGGTGGAAAGGCGCTGAAGAAATCGCCGAGCTGGTGATGCAAAAAGAGAATAAACTGGTGCGTTTCGTGTGGGCGGATACTCAGGATTGTTATTTTGAGTTAAAAATCATCAAACACGAGCTTACAGGCGATGTGGCTTTGATTGTTACAGATTTCCCTGAAGAAGGCGAAACCGACGAGTTCATAGAACTTTGGAACAATCATATTAATGTTTTGAGGCATGTGGTAGGAGCCTGACTTTTTGCAAAAATTTCGGCAAAATAATATAGCTTTGTCCCCGCAAGGTTTTGGATTAATACAATGAAGCAATTACACAGATATGTCCTGAAAACGTTTACAGGCCCTTTTTTTATGACCTTTTTTATTTGCATCTTCGTTTTGTTGATGCAATTTCTTTGGAAATACATCGACGAGTTGGTGGGAAAAGGGATGGAATGGAAGATATTAGCCGAATTTCTTTTTTATGCCTCCTTTGCGGTGCTGACGTATGCATTTCCCCTGTCGATGTTGTTGGCCTCCATCATGTCGTTCGGCGAGTTGGGCGAGAACTACGAACTGGTGGCCATGAAAGCTTCAGGAATATCGCTTTTCAACATTATGAAACCGCTGATTGTAGTCGCCGTTTTGCTTTCGGGCATCGCCTTTTTCTTTGCCAATAACGTATTACCATACACAAATTTACGCTTT